>JBGVQK010000077.1:0-80002 GCA_045127455.1 Eubacteriales bacterium | reverse complement strand
ATTGTATAGCGTATGTTCCCGTTTTAAGAGGGTTCATATTTATGATTTTGCGTCAATGGGAACAACTTCGTAAAGATGAAGAAGAGGAAAAACAAATAAAAGATTCATTGAGCAAAATTGCAGCTGATATTAAAAAGTAGTTGGTGCAAATTTGGTGCAAAAACCTATAGAACAATACTAAAGTTATGCCACGATATGCGATGAAAACACCATAAAATCAAACAAAATGAACGTTTTTCAACGATATTTAGGGGTATAAATGCATCCGAGAAAACTCCAAGAGATAAAAACAACACCTTATGGTGTATTTCAACACCCATCGTTTTTCGGTGGGTGTTGTTTTATTATGGTTTTATTGTGTCTTGTAGGGCGGTGCCTTGGTGCCGACGCCTAAAATATTTGGTTGGCAAAACGGCGGGAGCAAGCCCCCGCCCTACGCTTATGGTCTATTCAATTTGTAAAAACTCTGCCGTCCTATTTACTTTTGTCAAAATTTATGGTATAATGCGATTGATAGATAAACTTGAATTTATCAAATTAAAGGAGGTTCATCAAAATGAAGGATAACATTCCTAATTACAAGGCAAAGCTCAGACACCATATTTTAGAAATGCCCACAAGTATACGTAAGGCATCCGGCATTGTAATATTTGGTAGGAGAATCAAATCATTGGTGTTCACAACGGATATCGCAATTATTAGAAATTGTGATGCCGATGCTGTGTTTGCAGTATATCCATTTACGCCTCAACAAGCTATCAGCAACGCAATTATCAAAAACTCCTATATTCCTGTATTTTGCGGTGTGGGCGGTGGAACCACGCAAGGCGAAAGATCGGTTAATCTTGCCAAAGATGTAGAAAGTCAAGGGGCTATGGGTGTAGTATTGAATGCTCCAATCAGTAATGAAGATTTAAAGTCTGTTTCAGAGGTTGTGGATATTCCTGTAATTATTACAGTTGTATCTGAAAACACCAATATTGCTGACAGATTAAATAACGGCGCTACCATTATCAATGTTGCAGGAGGTTTGAACACTCCTGATATAGTAAGAAAGATCAGAGCTGATTATCCCGATATTCCAATTATCGCGAGCGGCGGAAAAACAGAAGAATCAGTATCAGCGACCATTGAAGCCGGTGCTAACGCTATTACATATACACCACCGTCAACACTGGAATTGTTCAAAGGTATGATGGAAAAATACAGAATTAACAATTGATAACTTGATTCCAATTTGTCAAGCAACATAAACATTGAATATTATCACCCCACCGTTTCGGTGGGGTGTGTATTTATGTCGTGAATCGCCCCTACGAGAGAGATTTGTTCAATTTGTAAAAACTCTGCCGTCCTATTTACTTTTTGGGAAATTTATGATATAATGTAACTGTTAGATAAACTTGAATTTACCTAACATGTTTGTATCGTACTAGTACATCAAACTTAAAGGTGACGGAGAGGTAAGAGGTATGTGGATATACGAAGGTGTCACAAGACAAGAATTCGAGTCAATAAAAGATGTTGTGGAAAAATTCATAGTGATGCTTGGCGGAAATAAAGTATCTATTGAATTGCCTTATGAACAGCGAACACGTTCGCACATAGGAAAGAATGATTTTGTAGAAAACATTTCTACAAGGTCAGCTTTTGAATATAGGGGTGAATATTATCGAGTGGATGAAGTATGTTTTCCCGGTAAGCCATGTATTGTCATAGAATGTGGAACGTACGATGAACTTATCAACAATATTATGGATGATTTAGACCCTTTTCCATATGATTTGTCCGAGGATGAATTGCTGAAAGAGGTAAAATATTCTTTGGGAATTGAACCATATCCTGAGAACTAATAAAGAACGTCCTGTTTTTGTTTGTTAGATAAATTCCAATTTGTTGAGCAGAATAAACGTTGAATGTCATTACTCCCATCGGTTGCGGTTAGGGATATTTGTAGGGGCGCCGAGGACGTCGCCCCCTACGATGAAATACAAGGCAGTATCCTATTGACTTTTCTGCGTTTTTGTGCTACAATCTAATCAACCGCCAAACTTAAATTTGTGGAGGAAAACCAACATGGCAAACTATTCTATTTGTGGAATCGACTGCGATTCCTGCAAGTTCAAAACCGAGCAAAATTGCAAGGGCTGCAAGGCAATCGAGGGCAAGGTCTTTTGGGGCGAATGCGACCTCTACAAATGCAATGCCGAAAAGGGGCAGGAGCATTGCGGCAAATGCGCGCAATTTCCTTGCGACACGCTCAAAGAGTGGGCGGCATCCGAGAACTCCGAGCGCATCGACAATTTAAGAAACCTTTAATTTCAAGGGGAAGGGAAGAACGATATGCGATACACGTGGCTTGATGAATACCTGATGCAAAAACCGGGTGTTACAAAAAACACCGAAAATTGGAACTGGGTTCGCTATATGATCGGCGACAAAATGTTTTTGGCGGTGTGCCTTGACGATCACAACAAGCCCTACTACATCACGCTCAAGCTTGACCCGTTTGAAGGCGAATCTTTAAGAGAAGCATACGAGGATATCGTCCCCGGCTTTTATATGAACAAAATTCATTGGAATTCCATCAAGCCCGACGGAAAAGTCCCCGACGAGCTAGTGAGAGAAATGGCGGACAAATCCTACAATCTTATCCTCAAGGGCTTTAGCAAAAAAAGACAACAAGAAATTTTGAGCGGTCAATAAAAATCTGTGCCGTTGGCAAGAGAGAGAAAACGATGTTTGAGAAAATAAAGGCGAACGTATTATTCAATAAATTGTTAAAAAGGCCGGATATCAACAAAGCGTATGCTATGGTGCCCCCAAGCGACTCTTGGTACGATACCATTCAAAAGGTACATAATTCTTTGGCGGAAATTCAAAAAAAGCCGCACCAAACGCTTGAAATCAACAGTCGGGACGGTCTTAAATTAAAAGCGATCTATTACCCAAACAATAGCAACATCACCGTTATTTGCGTTCATGGGTATACAAGCCACGCCGAGCGAGAATGGGCATTCCCCGGACTGTTTTATTTGTCAATGGGCTACAACGTCTTAATCCCTTATCAAAGGGCTCACGGCTTGAGTGAGGGCAAATACATCTCCTTTGGCGCGCTGGAACACATCGACATGGGCGATTGGGTGAAGAGGATCAACGAGCTGACTCCCGGTGGAAAGATCGTTATTCACGGCTTGAGTATGGGCGGCGGAATTGTATTAGACCTATCCCAAAATGAGCTTGAAAACGTCAAATGCTTGATTGCCGACGCACCGAGTGTCAGTATAGAACGCTTCTTTAGGAACGTTTCAAGGGAAATCTTCAAAACCAATTCCGAAAAAATTGCAACCTATGCAATTAATCGCTTCCGCAAAGAGTTTGGCTGTGACGTGGGGGATTTTGAAGCCGTCAAGATCGTTTCTGCTTGCCGCTATCCGCTTCTTCTTTCTGCCGGCAGCAACGAGCATTTGGAAGAGACCTTGGAAGCTATCGAGAGCGCAAATCCCAACGAAACCGATGTCATTATTCTGCCGGGCTGCAATCACGGCAACGGAATGTATAAGCAAACCGAGCTTTACCAAGCAAAAATAAAAGACTTTTTGCAAAAATATTTTTGATTTTTAAAAAGGAAATGCTATGAAAAACGTAAAGTGTGACATTAAAAAAACACTCCCCATTTTTCTAGGAGGCATCGGCTTGCTGGCAGTATGCTTTTTTTTCGTTGTTTACGATTTTCGCCGTTACGTAGATGAGTCTGCGTTTAAAAATGACGTTCTGTATTATACAATCAAAGCTTTTATGGCATTTTCATTTTTGTTCTTTGGCTCTTCTATGCTCTTTATTGCAAGGTCTATGCTTTTTTACAAAAATAGAATGATAGAATTTGAAGATGCATATATGATAGATAATTCATCGTATATTGGCGGTGGTAAAATGCAATATACCGAAATAGCAGACGTATATATCAAGGGCTCGTTTTTGTGTATAAAGCTGCACAACGAGGAGGAGTTTTTTGAAAATCAAAATTGGTTCAAAAAGCTGTTGATCAAAGGGAATAAGAAAATGGGCTACGAGTATATTACGATATCCGACAATTTTTTAGATGCCAACCTGTTGGAAATAAAAGTGATGATTGCAGAGAAAATAAATCGCTGATTCAACTATCGGGCCGAGCAACAAAAAGTGTATTGTCTCCCCACCGCTTTTGGTGGGGAGATCGTTTATTTCCCCCTACAAAATGAAAGAGAGGAAACTTTCACAAAATCGCGCTATCCTATTTACTTTTGGTCAGCTTTGTGGTATAATACAATCAACAACTCGAATTTTGTAAAGGAAGCTCGTATTATGAAGAAAATTTTGTTAACCTGTTTGGCTGCCGCTTGTATTCTTGCGATCTGCGCTTGCCAAAAAAAGCCCCAAGAGCCGCTTGACACCGAAAATCCTTATTTTACGGGCAAGGTGATCGAAATTTTGGATAAGGGGTGCCTGATGGAGGTCACACATTCGGGCAACGGCACCTTTCCAATTGGCGAAAAGATCATCGTGAACACCAATATTGAAAATTGCCCCAAATTTGGCGTGGGCGACCATTTGCGCATCTCCTTTGACGGCAAAGTAGCACTCTCTTATCCCGGGCAGGTGCTCAACGTATACTCGGTTACCAAAACCGATGCAAACGGCAACCCCTAAATGCAATATGTGCAAAAAAGAACGGCAAAATTCTCAAAAAAATTTTGCCATTCTATTTACTTTTCCAAAAACGTATGATATAATAAATGTAATTGACATTCGGCAGATGAGGATGATTGAAAAATGAGAGAACAAACCAAAGAAAAAATCAAACATTGGCTCCAAAAATTCAAAGAGTGGACCAAAAAAATACTGCAATTTTTGCTGAATCCGCGCTTTCTTTTGTGCTTCGGCCTGGCGTGGATGATCACCAACGGCTGGTGCTACATCTTTATTGGCGTGGGCGCATTTTACGATATTGAATGGATGTTTATTACGGGCACGACATACCTTGCATTCCTTTGGTTGCCCATCACACCCGAAAAGATCATCACGATCCCAATGTCTATCGGCTTTTTAAAGCTCTTCTTCCCAAGAGACGAAAAAACGCTTGCGGTATTGCAAAATATGTACCACAAGGCAAAGGAAGCGCTTAAAAACCAATGGAAAAAGAAGAAAAAGAAAAAAGAAGAAAAAGCTGCTACCAATGAGGGGGATATCCCCGGGGAAGAAGCAGATTCCTGACCCCGTTTGCCCCGCTTGACTTTTTGGTTTTTTTATGGTATAATTGAGGCAGAGAAAGAGAGATGCTCACTTTCTCTGCCTAATTTTTTTATAGGAGGTATTACTATGGGCATAGAGTTTGACCCTACCAGCTTGATTGCAATTGCGGCGTGTATTGTATTCTTTACCGTGCAGCTGCTTTTATGCTTGCTGTCCCGTCGTGTATTCGTGCGCCTGATCCCAACCCTGTTATCCGTCCTTTTTGCGGGCGGTTGCTTTGCAATGATCTTTCTTTCTACCGGCTGGGATGCCATTGGATACTTGCTCCTTGCCACGATCGCTTGTTTCCCCGTTGCGGCTTGTGTTTTAGCTTGGATCATCTTTTTTGTGGTTTGGATCATCAAGAAGATTACGGGTAATGATTAAGAAAAAGGGTTGCACGTTTTTTGTGCAACTCTTTTTGTAAAATGAAAACCACGCGATATACAGGGGGCGATTTGCGAGAGGGCGTACCGTCGTTCAAACTCGCGCGACAGGCGAGTTTGGCTAAAAAACAAAGTTATTGCGCACTATCGGAATATATGGTATACTATATGTGAAAGCAGAGCTCGGCTTATTACTCGAAAGTGAGGTGTTAATGTGAACAACATTGGTCAAAGAATCAAACAACTACGCAAAAAGAATGATTTTACACAAGAAAAATTGGCCGATTTACTCGGCGTTACGTATCAATCTGTCTCAAAATGGGAGTGCGGTACCACGATGCCTGATATTGCCATGATTGCTCCGTTGGCGCGTTTGCTTCAGGTCTCTGCGGACGAACTGCTTGGGATAAAATCGGTGGAACAAGATGAGCGAAAAGCTTATTTTGACTCGGAATTTGTGGAGTTTTGGAAGAAAGATGATCACGAAGCGGACTATTTACTTGCAAAACAAGCTGTGAAAGAATATCCGGGAGAATACAAATATTGGCATTGGCTTGGTACGGTTGAATACTATATTTCATTTGACCGTCAGAACCATGAAGAGTTTCTTGAAATGATGGATAATTCTATACAACATAATCTTATAGCTTACGAAAATGGCGCAGATGAAAAGTGGAAAAATACTGCTCTCTGGAATATCATCTGTGCATACAAATACAGTAACCGTATTGAAGAGGCAAAAAAATATGCGAATTTATATCCCGAAAGTGATTCTACAAGGCGTGATGATGCTATGGAAATTTGTCTTGATGGAGAGGAGTTACTGGCGCATCAGCAGGGAATGCTATCAGATGCACTTTCAAAACTTTGCGGCATACTTGGCAAGATGTGGGTATTCGGAGATGCGACAGATCCACGGGTTCGCGCCGCCGTGGAAGCAGAGAAAACAATTATCGAATCCATTATTTCCGATGGTAATGCATTGCGTTTCAACATATATCTTAGTGGCATCCATGAAAAACTTGCTGATATTGCACTTGCATCCAAAGATTATGATACCGCTGTAAAAGAACTGGGAAACGCACGGAAATATGCAGTTGCAAGTGATAAAGCACAAATATCCGGCAAACAGTATTATACTTGCTTGCTTCTCGATCACTATGATTACGATTATTCGGATTGCAGACCATGTGGGTCAGTTGAAAAGGATTTGTTGGAACAATTAAAAGAAAATAAAAAATACGCTGCTCTTCGCGACCGCGAAGATTTCAAAATCTTGTTGAATTGAAAAATAAAAAGGTTTACAAAAATAATATCACAGTAGTCAAAAGGAACATCCATGCCACCAAAATTATTATAATGGACAGGATGTTCCTGATTTTTTGTTTCTTTTCGGTAACTCTGCCGCCCCCCTTGACAACCTCACAAAGATATGATATAATAATAACAAGGAACGGGCGCAAGCCCGTATTTTACTGTCATAAACCTTTGTTTGGAGGTCACATATGAATTACGACGTTATTATTATCGGCGCGGGACCGGGTGGAATCTTCTCGGCTTATGAGTTGTCCAAGCTCAATCCCTCGCTCAAGATCGCTGTTTTTGAGGCAGGGCACGCACTTGCAAAGCGCAAATGCCCCATTGATGGCGAAAAGATCAAAACCTGCATCGAGTGCAAATCCTGCTCCATTATGAGCGGCTTTGGCGGCGCAGGCGCTTTCTCCGATGGCAAATATAACATCACCAACGATTTTGGCGGCACACTTTATCAGTACATCGGCAAGCAAAAAGCCATCGACCTGATGAAATACGTTGACGAGATCAATATGCTCTACGGCGGCGAGGGCACAAAGCTTTATTCCACCGCAGGTAGCAAATTCAAAAAGATCTGTATGCAAAACGACCTGCACCTCCTCGATGCTTCTGTTCGCCACCTTGGCACAGATATCAACTACGTGGTGCTTGAAAACCTCTACAATCACCTCTCTGACAAGGTCGAATTCTTCTTCGATACACCCGTGGACAGAATCGAGCGCGAAGAGGGCGGCTATCGCATCTTTTGCGGCAAAAAGGAATATGCAGCCAAAAAGTGCATCATCTCCGTTGGTCGCAGTGGCTCCAAATGGATGGAGACCGTTTGCCGCGACCTCGATATCCCCACCGAGTCGAACCGCGTAGATATCGGCGTGCGCGTTGAGCTGCCTGCTGAGGTCTTTTCGCACCTGACCGACGAGCTTTACGAAAGCAAGATCGTTTACCGCACGCCCAAGTATGGCGATAAGGTTCGCACCTTCTGTATGAATCCTCGCGGAGCAGTTGTCAACGAGAATACCAACGGCATTATTACCGTTAACGGACATAGCTATGAGGACCCTGCAAAGCACACAAACAACACAAACTTTGCGCTCCTCGTTGCAAAGCACTTCTCCGAGCCGTTCAAGGATTCCAACGGCTACGGTGAATCCATCGCACGCTTGAGCAATATGCTTGGCGGCGGCGTTATCGTGCAACGCTTTGGCGACCTTATTCGCGGTCAACGCTCCACGTCGAAGAGAATTGAGGAGTCTTTTGTTACTCCCACGCTCAATGCAACCCCCGGCGACCTGAGCCTCGTGCTCCCCAAGAGAATCCTCGACGGTATCATCGAAATGGTCTACGCACTTGATAAGATCGCTCCCGGTACCGCAAACGACGATACGCTCCTCTATGGCGTAGAAGTAAAATTCTACAATATGGAAGTCAAGGTCAATGAGCACCTTGAGACCAAATACGACGGTCTGTATATCATTGGCGACGGCAGCGGCATCACCCACTCTCTCTCGCACGCATCCGCCAGCGGCGTGTACGTAGCAAGACAGATTGCGGGAGAAAATTAAATAGCAATAAAACAGCTCACCGACCGGTGAGCTGTTTTATCGTCTATTCTTATTTTGCCATTGCAGCGGCGTTATAGTACTTCAAAATTTTGATAGCCTTTTCGTTGGGCTCAAAGTAGAGCGCCATACGCTTGCCGCTCTCGGCATCTTCCCAAAGAGCGATCCAAATACCCTCGGCGTTCGCTTCGGAAACTGCCATAATGGTGTTTTGTACGCCAAAGGCTTCAACCTTGGATTGATTCAACTCGGTTGCCGGAAATACCGCAGAAAGCCGTTGAATGCGAACCTTGGTCAAGGTTTTGCGCGTGCGATTTCCAAGAATGCGATTGACAGTCAGTTCTCCCGAGAAGAAGGAGTACTCATATTCTACCTGCGTAAATCTCCAAGTGAGCCAAACGATGATCCAAAGAGAAAGGGGAATGAAGCACATAAACGGGAGCATCAATTTTGTTATAGAGCCAATGCCAAAAACAGCAGCGGCATAAAGCACGTACGCTACCACAAAAAGAGCCTTTTTTGTTTTGAGAGCCTTGTTTTTTGCTTCGGCAACCGCATATTCATACGGTGCACCGCTCGAACCGAATCCGGAATTACTATCCATGATCAATACCTCCACAAATGTTTTCCTCATTATACCACAAAAACGTGAGCTTGTCAATGGTGTGCTTCATTTTTGGTAAAATTATCAACCCACGCTTCTGTAAGGGGATGGATTTCATACGGATTTGCTATTGACTTTTCTCCATCTATCAAGTATAATAGAAGGGAAACTTAAATTGTTTGAAAGGTGGCAGCGTGAAAGCTTTATCAGCAAAAATTCAAACTTCACTTTTTTCACGCGTAAAATTCCCTAAAAATGGGGGTCAACCCATTTTTGTCGCAAGCGACACGGGAATTTCACCATTATTTTGTGTCGCCTTACGGCGGCAGAATGGAGGCTTTTATGAAAGCAGTTATCACCGTAACGGGTAAGGATACCGTTGGAATTATCGCCGACGTAGCGGCGGTTTGCGCAAAATATCGTGCAAACATTCTCGATATTACGCAAAGCGTACTCTCCGAATACTTTGCAATGATCATGCTTGCCGATATCGACGCTCTTGACGTGGAGTTTGCCGATTTTGCAGATGCCCTCAAGGCACTTGGCGAGGGTAAGGGACTTATGATCCACGCAATGCACGAGGACATCTTCAACACGATGCATCACATTTAAGAGGTTGGCACAATGATCAATACACAGGACGTTTTAGAAACCATCAATATGATCCGCGAGGAAAACCTCGACATACGCACCATCACCATGGGCATTTCCCTGTGGGACTGTGTCAGCGAGGACGTGGACCGTTTTTGTGATAAGATCTATGATAAGATCACCACGCGTGCCGAAAAGCTTGTGGCAACGGGCAACGACATTGAAAAAATGTACGGCATCCCGATCGTTAACAAGCGCGTTTCGGTTACTCCCATCTCGCTTGTAGGCGGTGCAGCATCTCCCGAAGGGTATCTCAAGATCGCACACACCCTGCAACGCGCGGCAAATACGCTTGGCATCAACTTCATCGGCGGCTTTTCCGCCCTTGTGCAAAAAGGAATGACCGTTGGCGCGAAGAACCTGATCGCCATTCTCCCCGAAGCACTTGCAGAAACGCAAAACGTTTGTTCATCCGTTAACGTTGCCTCTACCAAAGCGGGCATCAATATGGATGCGATCGCACTGATGGGCTCCACCATCAAGCGTGCGGCATATCTAACGCGCGATGAGAACTCGATCGCTTGCGCAAAGCTGGTTGTGTTTGCAAACGTGCCCGAGGATAACCCGTTTATGGCAGGCGCTTTTTGCGGCGTCGGTGAGCCCGAGGCGGCAATCAACGTGGGCGTCAGCGGCCCCGGTGTTGTAGCATCTGCCATTCGCAGAGCCGGCGACTGTAACCTCTCGGAGCTTGCAGACGTTATCAAAAAAACCGCATTTAAGATCACACGTGTCGGTCAACTCGTGGCAAACGAGGCGGCACGTCGACTTGATACCCCCTTTGGCATCGTAGACCTCTCTCTCGCTCCCACGCCTGCCATTGGCGACTCGGTGGCACACATTCTTGAGGGGATGGGACTTGAGTCCTGCGGCGCTCACGGCACTACTGCGGCGCTCGCAATGCTCAATGACGCTGTTAAAAAAGGCGGTGTTATGGCATCCTCGCACGTAGGCGGTCTTTCGGGCGCGTTCATTCCCGTTTCCGAGGATGCAGGTATGATTGCCGCAGTTGAGCGCGGTGCGCTGAATTTGGAAAAGCTTGAGGCTATGACGGCAGTCTGCTCGGTAGGTCTTGATATGATCGCCGTTCCCGGAGACACTCCCGAGGACGTTATCAACGGCATTATTGCAGATGAAATTTCCATCGGCGTTGTCAATACAAAAACAACGGCAGTCCGTCTCATTCCCGCATACGGCAAAAAAGCGGGTGAGAGCGTAGAGTTTGGCGGTCTTTTGGGCAGAGCTCCCATTATGGCTATCAACACCTATTCTCCCTCACAATTCATTCGCCGCGGCGGAAGAATACCCGCGCCTATTCATAGTTTAAAAAATTAAGGAGACCTACGATATGAAATGGATGATCGCATCCGATATTCACGGCTCGGCGTATTACTGTCGCGAGCTTTTGGCGGCGTTTGAGCGCGAGAGTGCACAAAAATTGTTGCTGCTTGGCGACGTGCTTTACCACGGACCGCGCAACGATCTGCCGCGCGATTATGCGCCCAAGCAGGTCATTGAAATGCTGAACGGTATTAAAGAAAAGCTGCTTTGCGTGCGCGGAAACTGCGACACAGAGGTCGATCAAATGGTGCTTGCATTTCCCATTCTTGCCGACTATGCTATCCTTTGCGAGGGCACGCGCGTTATTTATGCGACGCACGGTCACGTTTATAACGAAAACAAGCTTCCCCCGCTTCAAAAAGGCGACGTTCTGCTTCACGGGCACACGCACGTCCCAAAGTGCGTGGAGCACGAAGATTATCTCTATATCAACCCCGGCTCGGTCTCCATTCCGAAAGAGAACAGCCCACACTCTTACCTCATACTCGAAGAGGGAAAGCTGACTTGGAAGAGACTTGACGGTGCACCCTATATGGAATACACCCTGTAATTTTTGCCTTTTTTGACAGATTGCAAGGCTTTTTTAAAAAAAACGAAAAAATATTGAAAAAGCCCTTGCCAAAAAAAGAAAAAAGTGGTATGCTATATATGTAATATTTCGGCATTGACCGAAGAAAGGGTGAAAAAACATGAAAAAGAGAATCAATACCAAAGCATCCGATATGCTTCTGCCCAAGGCTTACAGACCCCTCTCTCCTTGGAACTACTTCTGGCGTAGCGTTCTGTACGTAATCCCCGTAATCGGCTGGATCTTCCTTCTGGTTCACGTATTTGCGAGCAAGAGCCGCCACGGTAAGAGCTATGCACGCTTCCATTTGCTGCTTGCCATCGTTGTCATTATTGCCACAGTGGTAGTAGCGCTTCTTGGCGGTCCCGTTTTTGGTGCATAAGCTTTTTAACAAGGATTTAAAAGTACATCTTTTTTTGCGTGTTTTTGAGTAAAAAACGTACAAAGAGCGGAAGGAAAAAAACTCCTTTCGCTCTCTTTTTTGGCTTTTTTGTTCAATTTTGTTTTTTTTGTGAAGAATGACTGAATATTATTTCAAAAACCAAAATATTTTTTCAAAAAAAGTAAAATACCCCTTGACAAATCCTCAAAAAAGTGGTAATCTATTAGTGTAAACATTCTGACGTAGTCAGAGGAAAGGGTGAAAAAATATGAAAAAGGTAAAAGTTAAGAAGATCTCTAAGAGAAAGCAACTCAAGCAGATCGAAAAGCACCTGCCGAAGTCCTACAGACCCATCTCCGGTTGGGGTTACTTCTGGCGCGCAGTTCTGTATGCTATTCCCGTAATCGGTTGGATTTTCCTGCTGGTTAACGCATTGGGCTCCAAGAACCGCAACGGTCGCAACTTCGCTCGCTCTTACTTCTGCGCACTTCTCATCGCTTTGATCGGTGCAGTAGCAGTTGTAATTCTTTCCTTCGTTGCTCCTGAAGTAATCCAAACCATTAAGGATGCCGGCAACGAAGCAATCAATGCTCTGAGACCTTTCATCTAATCATCTACATAAGATTTTTAGAAAAGGAACACCCGTCTGTGCAAGCAGACGGGTGTTTCTTTTTTTATATTTTGTCGGCAAGGGCTTCGCGCAGATTTGCCAGAATGCGCTTTTCCAAGCGGGATATGTAGGACTGTGAGATGCCCAACAGATCGGCAACCTCCTTTTGCGTCATTTCTCTGCCCGTGCGCATTCCGTAGCGCAGCTCGATCAGCTCGCGCTCACGAGGGGAGAGGGAAGAAACGGCATCGCGAACCATCTGCCGCTCCTCGCGTTGTTCGAGTTCAAAGGAGATGCTTTCTTCCTCGCTGCCTAAAATATCGGAGAGGAGAAGCTCGTTGCCGTCCCAATCGGTGTTGAGCGGTTCGTCAATTGAGATGGCAGTACGCTGTGAATTGTTTTTGCGGATATACATCAAAATTTCGTTTTCGATGCAGCGCGAGGCGTAGGTGGCAAGCTTAATGCTTTTGTCGGCGCGAAAGGTGTTGATCGCCTTGATCAGCCCCACCGTTCCAATCGATATCAGGTCCTCAATGCCCGTGCCTACGTTTTCAAATTTTTTGGCAACGTAAACAACAAGGCGCAAATTGTGCTCTACAAGGCGCGTGCGCACGTCGTCCTCGTCGATATGCTCGATGCAATCGGCTTCTTCCTCTGCCGAAAGGGGAGAGGGGAGCGTATCGGGGCCGTTTATGTAATACAGATCTTTTGATTTGCAAAACAGGGCGGCGATCTTCAGCCGCAAGCGGTTCAACCAAGTCATAGAGTACCTCCTGTGGTAGGGTATCAGTTCATTGCGATCACGGCGTCAAAATCGGATGAGGTCTCCATTGGCGCAGGCGCGATGAGATAATCGGCGGGGTAGGTTTCTTTTCCGTCGGTGAGCATGAGCTTATCGGGGAGAATGGCAGGGAGCATTCCCGCACCCGTTGCGGTGTTTGTGGGAACGAGACGGATGTGCGTAGCGTATTGCCCGTTTGAGAGCCACCTATCGGGAGAGGGGCTTTTGAGCGCCGCAGAGAGCGATGGGGGTAAAGCCTCAAGAATACGCGCCCTATCGGCTACGATCACGCTACGGCCACTAATTGGCTCGCGCAGGCGGTTTCCCGTATCCACCATTGCGCGCAGGGTTACCGCCTTGCCAAACAACACAGCATTCACCGTTACGTATTTGCTCTTTTTGGAAAGCCCCAAAAAGCGTCCCCCGTGTACAGTGGCGAGTCCCGCAAGAGCGGCAATCAGAACGAAAATCAAAAGAGAACTACTATTTTCCTGTGATTCCCCTAATGGAAGCTTGATGCGATTGAAGAGCGCATAGAGCGCGGTCATTACACCGCCAAGGATCATAGAGGTCAGCACGCCAACGAGCGTACATTTCAAAAGCGCTCCAAACGACGTTTTTTTGGTGGCAAATACCGCGGTACACATCAAAAAAATAACAGCCGCATCGCACAAAAGCCCCCAAAAGCCTTCCATCCCCAAAAAGAGCGCCATTACCGCCCAAAGCCCTCCCGCAGCGGCGGCAAGCCACGCGCGCCATCGACTGATTTTGCGGTGAAGGAGCGTTGCGCTGATTATCAATGCCAAAAGATTCATACAGGTGTTGATGAGAAAATACAGATCTACGTAAACTTCTTGTTCCATAAAAAAGCCTCCTTTTACCATCACTCTTATTATACTGCCGCACCACCGATAAATTTGTCGCAAAAGAGAAGCGAAAAAAATTTTTGCAGGGACTATACTTTTTGCTATTTTTGTGATATAATGAAGAAAAGCAATAGGAAAGAGGATTTGAATATGTCAAATTTAAAGAATTTTCAAGCATTACTAATAGAAAAAGGCTATGATGCCGCCATTATTACCAATGAACTCAGCCAGCAGTATCTTTCGGGCTTTGAGTTCCAGGACGGTGCCGTTCTCGTTTTGCAAAAGGATGCGTATCTCTTAACCGACTTCCGCTACGTGGAAGCTGCAAAAGAAAATGTGTGCGCCGATATGCAAGTGCTCACCCCCGAAAAGGGCGCGACCGATGCCATTCGTACGCTGCTTGGCGAACACAACTGCACACGCGTGCTGATCGAAGAGGACGCACTTTCTTACGCATCCTATCAGCGATACAGTAGCTTGTTTGTTGGCGTTACCCTTGAAGGGGGCGCATCCGCACTCCTGGCACAGCTGCGCCTGCACAAGAGCGACGAAGAATTGGAGATCATCGCGCGCGCACAAAGTGTTACCGATGCGGCTTTCGCACACATCCTCAAGGTCCTCACTCCCGAAATGACCGAGATCGACGTTGCCCTTGAGCTTGAAATGTTTATGCGCCGCCAGGGTGCGCAGGGCTTGGCATTTGAGACCATTGCCGTCTCGGGCACCAATTCCTCTCGCCCCCACGGTGTGCCGCGCCCCGTTAAGCTTGAGCGAGGCTTTTTGACCATGGACTTTGGCGCACGTGTTGACGGTTACTGCTCGGATATGACGCGTACGGTCGTTCTCGGCCGTGCCGACGAGGAGATCAAAAAGGTTTATAACACCGTTCTTCTGGCGCAGACCGTAGCGCTTGAGGCCGCTGCCGAGGGAGTATCCTGCCACGCGCTGGATACTGCCGCACGCAACGTCATTCACGGCGCGGGATATAAGGGCTGCTTCGGTCACTCCCTCGGCCACGGTGTGGGAATGTTCATTCACGAGGAGCCCCGTCTCTCGCCCAAGGCAGATAACGCAAGCGTGCTTGAGCGCGGACACGTTGTAACCTTTGAGCCCGGCATTTACATCGAAGGCAAATACGGTTGCCGCATTGAGGATATGGTTGCCGTTTGCAACGACGGCACGATCCGCAACTTTACAAAGAGCCCGAAGGAACTCATCGAGCTCTTCTAATGGAGGATACATGAACGTTTTTTTAACCGCCGCGGGGGAAGCTCCGGTGATTACAAAATTTTGGAACTTGGTTGACTGGTTCATTACAAATTTTGAGCTTTCGGTTGGTGGCAGCATTGCCGCAAACATTGTGGGCGCCATTTTGTGCATTGCCATTCCTTATCTTATGGGCAGCATCTCACCCGCCATTCTCATCTGCCGTCACGTTTGCGATATTGACATTCGCACCGTAGGCAAAAAGAAAGCATCCACCTACAATGTGTTGCTTTCCTGCGGTAGCAAGCCGGCGGCGATCAATGCCGTGTGTGAGTTTTGCATCGGCTTTGCGGCTATTTGGGTCGGCAGATTGATCTGGGAAGCCAACGGAGCGGGACTTGCCTTGTTTATGGTCGTGTTTGGCAATCTCTTTCCCGTTTTTCACCGTATGTCGGGGGGCAAGGGCATTGTCACAATGATCGGTGCTTCTGCTGCGCTGAACCCTATTATTACAATTCTTTTGGTTGGCATCTTTTTGCTTGCCGTAATCAGCTCCAAGCTTGTGGCGTTCGGCTCGGTTGCCATTACGCTTTTGTTCGCTCTGTTTGTCAAAAGCTTTGCCAATAGCGGCTTGCAGCTGGCAATGGCGGTGTTTGTAACCGGTGTTTTGCTGATCGTGCATTGGCCGGATTTCCGTCGCGTGCAAGAAGGCGAGGAAGAAAAATTCTATATCAGTCAATATATTCACCTAAAACGCAAAAAGAAAGCCGAGGATGAGGACGATGAATGAGGTATACCTAAAAATCGTTGAATTGATCTCGGCAGCGGCAAAAAAGGGAAGCCTGAAAAAAGCGGTGCTCTCCAAGCCTGCCGATCCCGCCAACGTCAAGTGCACCTTGACCTTGCGACGCATGGGCGGCAAGACCGTTTTGCAAGCCGAAACGATGCGCGCCGATAACAAAGCGATGCACGAAAACGTTGCAACCGACGATACCGCACGCCTTGGCGAGGTCGCATCTGCTTGGGCGCAGATCAATCTCATCACCACGCAGGGAGATGCGGAATTGCGCTCCTCAAAAAAGGGAAAGGTCACGCTTTTGGGTGGCGACAAGCTCGCTCGCGCGCTTGCCGAGAACGATGCACCGTGCGCCAAAATTGAGAGCAACAACCGCGAAAAGAATTATATTCTTTTGGGCAGCGAGCCCTTTCTCAAGCTTCTCGATGTCAGCGACGAAAACGGACGCGTGCGCGACAAAAGGCAATCAAAGTTCCGTCAGATCAACCGCTTTCTCGAGCTCATTCGCGATTGCATCGGGCATCTTCCCACCGAGGGAACGCTCCGCATTTGCGACCTCTGCTGCGGAAAAAGCTATCTTTCCTTTGCGGCGTATCACTATTTTACCGAGGTTTTGCACAGAGACGTCAAAATGACGGGCGTTGACCTCAAGCCCGACGTTGTGGCATACTGCAACGAGGTTGCAAAAAAGCTGCACTTTGACGGCTTGGAATTCCTTTGCGGTGACGTCAACAAATACGAGTGCGACGAGCACGTGCATTTGGTAATCTCCTTGCACGCCTGCGATATTGCCACCGATTTTGTGCTGAATAAAGCCACCGAGTGGCAAGCTGACGTCATTCTTTCCACCCCCTGCTGCCACCACGAAATGAACCACACGCTCGAGTGTGAGGCGCTCTCCTTTATTGCAAAGCACTCTATGCTGCGCCAAAAGCTCTGCGATGCGGCAACCGATGCCTTGCGCCTGAAAAGACTTGAGGCTTGCGGTTATTCTGTGTGCGCACTTGAGCTCATCGACCCCGAGGAGACCCCAAAGAACGTTATGCTGCGCGCCCTGAGGCGTCGCAATTTTGATCCCGCATCCCCCGAAGCCCAAAAGCTGCGCGAGGAATACCTTGCGGCAAAGGCGTTTTTGGTGGGCGACAAAAAAGTCTCGTTTTGATGATTGAAGGATAAAAGGAGATAGACTATGTTCAAACTCTTTTCTCGCAAAAAGGACCCCAACAGCAAGGCATATCGTTGGGAAATGGCAAAGCAAATGGCAAACCACCACATCCGCTACGTAACCGAAAAGGTGAACGGTGTGGACGAGGTCATCGGGCGCAACGGCGGACTGAACATTCGCAACGATGAAATGATCGTGTTTGCCTCGGCAGATGTTATTTTTCGTTGCAAGATCGACCAGATGCAAGCCTGGGAGCTACTCTCCAAGGATGGCGTAGTCATCACCGCCCCCGACCTTGAGCACGGCGGCAAAGAACGCACAATTATTGTTTTCTATGTGTACTATCGATAATGCATAATTAAAAAATGGCACTTTCCGTTTGGAAGGTGCCATTTTATTATTGTAAATTCAACGCAGATTAGAAAATATAATCGGTTACGCAATCATACCAATGCACGTAGGTTTCGCCATTGATGATGAGCCGTTCGTTTTCAGGAAGCATTTCTGTCCACAACTTTTTGTAATGCTTGTTTGCCCAATCGTTTTTGTTATATCTGCGCCACAGAATAGTCTTTCCGTTTTTGTCCAAAAATTGTTCGGAAACAACACCGCAGTTATAGGTTTCAATATCCATCACGCATACGGTATCATAGCTTTTGCCGCTGATGGTAACGGTATATCTGCCGACAATATCGAGCAGAAAATCTTTATCTACACTTGTAACAGAATTTCCAATTCTCTGGATATCGCCTTTAACAGACAGGTTTGTTTCGTTTCCGCAATTATCTTCTCCAAATCCCCAGTTCGGCATAAATTCATCGCCGTCAAGGAAAGTAATGTAATTGCGAACGTCTCCGTCGTTTCGGAGTGTTGCAAGGTAACGACAATGCGTATCTGTGAGTTGTGCGACAAAAGTACGATTGATTACTTCATTCTTGTTTGAGTAGGATGCTTCTCTTGCGGTAAGCTCCACACCCTCAATGCCGTGAACTTTGGCTTTGCCTGTAACTTGCATATCATAAACGTGGCTGCATTTGCGGGAAGGAATATAGTACATACCCCAAGACATTTTTTCACCAAGTTTGGGAATCAAGAACCATCCCATAAGTTCTTCCCATTTTACAGAGAAGGGGGCTTCGGTACTTGTTTCAATTTTATATTTTGGTAAATATTCAGGTAATTTTTTCATAGTCGTTTCTCCTTTTGGTGTTTCTTTGTGAGGGTAATGTTGTTTGAATTTTTCTTTTGCGTAATGCAAACGGCTTTTTACTGTGCCGATTGGAATTTCAAGCTGTTTTGCAATGTCTTCTTGCGAATGATTTTTAAAGAAATAGAGATATAGAATTTGTTTTTCTTTATCACCAATTACATCTAAAGTATCTCTTACAATGCTTTGCTCGGTGATTCCAAATCTACCGGTGCTCAACGCTGATTCTGACAAGGATTCCAAAGAAATATCCATATTCTTTGCTTTCTGTCTGTAGTAGTCGTTACACTTGTTGTGTGCAATACCAATAAGCCATGCCTTAAAAGCAGATACATTTTTTATGGATTCAAACTTTACTGTTGCGGTAAGGCAGACCTCTTGAATAATATCTTCAGCATCGTGTTTATTGCTAATCTTAAATTTCACATAACGTTGAAGAGGCACGAGATTTTCTTGCAATAGCTTTTCAAATTCACTCACATTATCACCTCCTTGTAAATGATTTTGAAATCGATTTCACTTATATAGTCGAAGAAAAGTATCAAAAGGTTCAACCGACAAAAAATTATAACATAAAAGTATGAAAAATGCAATTTGCTTTATCATTATTCGTTGAGCGATTCGAATTTTACACTCGTAATCGGTATAATCCGCCCGTAAATCGGCAAAATAGAAGCAAAGGCAAAAATCGGCGGTTGTCAAAGGGCAATTTGCCGCACAGGAGTGAGAAAATGAAAGAATTTACCTATACCATTGTCGATAAAGACGGTATGCACGCGCGCCCCGCTGGCAGACTTGCAGCTACCGCCAAAAAATTTGCTTCCGATATCAGCGTCAGGGCAAACGGCAAAACGGCGGACGCCAAGCGTCTGATCGCGCTTATGATGCTGGGAGCTGTTTGCGGCACGACCTTGACCTTTTCACTAAATGGTGAGGATGAAGAGCGCGCGGCTCTCGAACTCGAAAATTTTTGTCACAAGCATTGGAATCCAACGGGGACGGTTTTGCGGGATGATGACGTCGAAAACTAAGGTCGTGCGCGGCACGGGCATAGGCTCTCGGTGTGCCGTTGGCAAGCTGCGCTTTTTGCACACACGCAGGCAAGCAGAAGCCACCAAAGGGCGCGGAATAGGAGAGGAACGCATCCGCTTGTTGGATGCGATCGAGGGCGTGAAGCGTTCTCTTTCCAATTTGCAAAAAACAGCCGAGCGAGACATTGGGGCAGAGGCTGCCGAAATTTTTGCCATTCACGCAATGTTTCTTGAGGACGAGGATCTGCTTGAGCGAATAGAGCTTTCTCTTTCGTGCGGACTTTCTGCCGAGGCGGCGGTGAGTGCGGCAAGGGATGCACTTTCCGCCGAGCTGTCAATGCTTGATGATCCGTATCTCTGCGCGCGCGCGGCGGACGTTGAGGACGTCTGTGGGCAGATCCTTTCCCATCTGTCGGGCACAGAGAGAGCCAACGGGGAAGAAACGGGCGAGCCGTATATTTTGGTTGCGCGCGACTTGACACCCTCGCAAACGGTGGGGCTTGACCGTTCCGCGCTGCTCGGCTTTGTCACCTTTGAGGGCTCGCCCAACTCGCACACCGCTATTTTGGCGCGCGCTATGGGCATTCCCGCATTGGTCTGTGCGGGAGAGATCTCGGCAGATTACGACGGAACGGTTGCGCTTCTCGATGCCGAGGTTGGAACGCTCACCCTCTCGCCGAGCGAGGATGAAAAGGCGAAATTCTCTACACGTTGCGCAAAAAACGCAAAGAAAGCAACCGAGCGTGAGCTTGCTTTGCACACGCTTTTAAACAAACCCGCCACTACCAAGGGGGGACACCGCATCCTCATTTACGCAAACGTTGGTGGGGAAGAGGAGATAGACGCAGTTCTTTCGGGCGGTGCCGACGGCATCGGGCTTTTGCGCAGCGAATTTTTATATCTTTCACTCGATCACGAGCCCGAAGAGGAACAGCTTTATCAAAGCTACCGTACGGTTGCCGAGCGAATGTCGGGGCGGCGCGTGGTCATTCGCACGCTCGACGTGGGGGCGGATAAGCAGGTGTCCTATCTTTCCTTGCCCCGCGAGGAAAATCCCGCTCTCGGGCTGCGCGGTGTGCGCCTTTGCTTGCGTGAACGAACCCTTTTTTGCGAGCAGATACGTGCCATTCTGCGCGCTTCCGCGCACGGAAAGGTCGCCTTGATGCTCCCTATGATCGTGAGTGTCGACGAGGTCCGTGCCTGCCGCGAGCTGATCACGGAATGTATGCAAGCGCTTTCGGCAAAGGGCGAGCGCTACGATAAAGACCTCGAGGTCGGCATTATGATCGAAACACCTGCCGCCGCCATTATGTGCCGCGAGCTTGCCGCCGAGGTCGACTTTTTCTCGGTGGGCACAAACGATCTTTTGCAATACACCTTGGCGGCAGACCGCCAAAATCCACACGTCGAGGCGCTTTGCAGATCCAATCGCGAGCCGGTTTTGCGCCTGATCGCATCGGCAGCAGAGGCAATTCACGCCGCAGGCGGATGGATCGGCATTTGCGGTGAGCTTGCCGCCGATCTTTCGCTCACCCAACGCTTTTGCGATATGCGTGTGGATGAATTATCGGTCGCGGCGCCGTATCTTTTGGAATTGCGCGAGCGTGTGCTCGAATGTCAATAATTTTGGGAGGATGAAATAATGGAAACAAAAACAGAATGCTTGATTGCGATTTGCACAGGCAAGGCGATACCGCTTTCAGAGGTTCCCGACGAGGTGTTCTCGGGTGAGCTTTTGGGCAAGGGAGTTGCCGTAGAGCCCGTAGAGGGGAAGATCTTTGCCCCCATAGACGCCACCGTGACCTCGATAACCGATTCACGCCACGCATTTACCCTGATGAGCGAGGACGGCACCGACATTTTGGTGCACATTGGGGTGGATACGGTCAGCCTTTCGGGCGAGGGCTTTGTGTCGCACGTTTCCCCCGGGGACTACGTGCACGCAGGGCAATTGATGGCAGAAGCCGACCTTGACCTCATTCGCTCGCGCGGTCTTTCTGCCATTTGCTCGGTGGTCGTCACCGAGCCCGACAAAATTCAAAATATAGATTACAAGCTCGGGGCTTGCACAGGCGGCAAGGATGCCCTTATGTGCTACAGCTTGCAGGGAAAGGATCGTTATGACAAACACACCAACGGTTGATAAAAAACGAAAATTTGGCAGCGGCTTTTTTGAGGTCTTGCAGCGCGTAGGGCGCGCATTTATGCTCCCCATCGCCCTTTTGCCCATAGCGGGGCTTCTCTTGGGCGTGGGCGCATCCTTTACCAATGAGGCAACGCTGGAAGCATATAAACTTTTGGAAATTATGGGCCCGGGCACAATTCCGTATACCATTTTCTCACTCTTGGCATCGGTGGGAACGGTCATTTTTGATAACCTGCCGCTCCTGTTTGCCATGGGTGTAGCGCTTGGTATGGCGGAGAACGAAAAAGCAACCGCAACGCTTTCGGCAGCCATTGCCTTCTTTGTTATGCACAAAACCATCAGCACGCTGCTTTCTGTCAGCGGCAAGCTTGCCGAAGGAGCAATGCCCGAGGGAACTGTGGCAAACGTGGTTGGTATCGAGTCCTTGCAAATGGGCGTGTTTGGCGGTATCATCGTCGGTCTTGGCGTGGCGTGGCTGCACAACCGATTTTATAAGATCAAGCTGCCCACCGTCATTTCCTTTTTTGGCGGCACGCGCTTTGTGCCCATCATCTCCACGCTCGCCTATATTCTGGTAGGTGTCTTGATGTTCTTTCTTTGGCCCTTTGTGCAAACGGGCATTTACGCCCTTGGCGACCTTGTTTTGCGCTCGGGGTACGCGGGAACGCTCATTTACGGCTTTATCGAGCGCATCCTGATTCCTTTCGGATTGCACCACGTGTTCTATCTGCCGTTCTGGCAAACGGGCGTGGGCGGCTCGGCAATGATCGACGGTGTGATGGTCTACGGTGCGCAAAACATCTTCTTTGCCGAACTCGCGTCTCCCAATACCACGCGATTTTCGGTTGAGGCGTGCCGTTTTATGAGCGGTAAATTCCCGCTTATGATCTTTGGTTTGCCCGGCGCGGCGCTCGCAATGTATACCTGTGCAAAAGCGGAAAAAAGAAAGGTAGCAGGCGGACTTTTGCTTTCTGCCGCACTCACCTCAATGCTCACGGGCATTACCGAGCCCATCGAGTTCACCTTCTTATTTGTTGCGCCCGTGCTTTACGTCATCCACTCGGTGCTGGCAGGGCTTGCCTATATGCTGATGCACCTTTTGAACGTTGGCGTGGGAATGACCTTTTCTGGCGGTCTTATCGACCTGACCCTTTTTGGTATTCTGCAAGGCAACGAAAAAACAAATTGGCTGATGATCCCCTTGGTAGGCGCGGCGTATTTTATCGTTTATTTCTTCTTGTTCCGCTTCCTTATTCGCCGTCGCAACTATGCAACGCCCGGGCGCGAGGAGGGAGAAGAAGAGGTCAAGCTTTACACCCGTGCCGACTACAACGAAAAGAAGAACGCAAAAAAGAGTGGGGAAGACCACACCGTCTCGCAGATGATCCTCGAAGGACTTGGCGGTCGCGAGAACGTCATCACGCTTGATTGCTGTGCAACGCGCTTGCGCGTAACGGTCAAGGATGAGAGCCTCGTTTCGGACGATCTGCTCAAGGCGAGCGGTGCGCGCGGCGTTATTCGTCGCGGCGGCGGCGTGCAGGTCGTTTACGGTCCACAGGTCTCGGTCATAAAGAGCGAGCTTGAGGATTATATAAAAAATCTCTCATAATATATTTTTACAGACAAACGCTATCCAAATAATAGCGTTTGTCTGTTTTCTATATACAAACGGCAAAAAATATGATAAAATTGATGTTATCAAGAAAAAAATGAAAAAAATGAGTGATATAACCATGGTTTTTTCTGTTTAGATTGGTGAAGGGAAAACCACCGAGTAAAAAGCAAAGGAGACAGATTATGGAAGATAACCAAATCGTAGATCTGTATTGGGCTCGATCCGAGGAGGCTATTACGGAAACGGACAAAAAGTATGGGCGTTACTGTCATTATATCGCCTATCAAATTTTGTCGGACGATAGCGATGCCGAGGAGATCGTAAACGATACATATCTCAAAACGTGGAACACCGTACCACCCAACCGCCCCGACCCGCTCAAAGCATACGTCGGTATGATCAGCAATCAGTTAGCCATCAACCGCTATGAGGAACAAACGGCAGAGAAGCGCGGCGGGGGAAAGATGCCCCTCATTTATCACGAGCTTGATGAATGTATTGCGGATGTAAATGAGAGTGAGGATATGGCAGAGAACTTTGCCTTACGCGATGCATTGAACCGTTTTATATGGTCGCTGCCCAAAAAGACAAGAAACATCTTTGTCCGTCGGTATTGGTATGCTTCATCTATGGCAGAGATAGCCGAAGAGTTTGATATGAAAGAAAATGCCGTGGCAATGCTGATGTTCCGCACAAGACAAAAGCTAAAGGATTTTTTGGCAAAGGAGGGCTTTGAAGGATGAGTGGAAAAAAACTTTTTAAGGCGTTGCGTCAAATTGACACGCAGCTAATCCTTGATGCAGCCCCCGGAGAGTGGAAAAAGACACATGCAAACAAAGGATGGGTAAAATGGGGAGCCCTTGCCGCATGCCTCTGCTTTGTTGTATCGGTAGTTATCGGTGCTGTGCTTTGGTTGCGCTACGATGAGCCCGTTCCCCCGGAGCCCACGCTTCCGCACGAGCACACATTTGGAGAGTGGCAAACCGCAAAGGATGCTACCTGTGCCGACCCCGGCGAAGAGGTTCGTTTTTGCAGCTGTGGTGAAAAGGAAACGCGCTACACATCTCTTCTGCAACACTTTGCAGGAGAATGGGTTATTGAGAAAGAACCTGTTATTCGAGAACCCACCCCCGAGGATCCCGATGCAAGAGAGCCGGGCTTGATGTGTCAATTCTGCCATTATTGCGGAGCAAAGCTTGACGAAGAGGTCATCCCCGCAATCGGTTCTCTGGGTCTTGCCTATGCAGTTAACCTTGACGGAAAGACCTGTACCGTGGTGGGCATAGGAAACTGTATTGATACCGATATCATCATTCCTCCTAATTTCTGCGGCTATCACGTGACCAAAATAGAAAACAATGCGTTCCAAAACAAAACCGATATCACATCCGTTACCCTGCCCGATACGCTCATCACCATTGGTGATTATGCCTTCAGCGGTTGCACGGGACTTACCGAGGTAGTCATTCCCGATTCGGTTGAGAGTATCGGTACAAATGCTTTCAGCGGCTGCACGAATTTGAGCGAGATCACCTTTTCAAAGTCGCTTGCAAGCATTGGAGATTACGCATTCAGTAAATGCTCGGCACTGACGAATATTGTTTTGCCCGATTCCGTGATTGCCCTGGGCGCAGGTGCGTTTAGCGAGTGCGAGAATGTGCAAACGATTACACTCTCTCAAAATTTGAAGATTATTGGCGAGGAAGCATTCCGCGGTTGTCGCCTTATTGCGAGTATTGCCATTCCCGAAAGTGTAGAAAAGATGGATCGCGATGCCTTTAAGAATTGCCACGATTTGACGGATTTCCACATTACCGATCTTGCCCGTTGGTGTCAGATCGATACGGGTGTATCTAATTCCGGTTTGGCTAGTTTGAGTAGCAACCGTATAAGAAGGATCTACCTTAACGGTGAGCTTTTGGTCAATGTGGACATTCCAGAGGGCACCACCTCTATTGGTGGCCATGCTTTTTATGGATGCAAAGATATTGTTAATGTTACCATTCCATCCAGTGTTCAAACCATTGGTAAATACGCTTTTGCAGAATGTGAGAATCTTGCCGATATATCTATTGCAAACGGTGTTGAAAGTATTGGGGCCGGTGCATTTAAAAAATGCTTGAGTTTGACTGAGATAACCATCCCCAAAAGTGTTACCTACATAGGCGGTTCTCTTTTGTACGGATGCGATAATCTTGTACGCCTCTCTGTCCCTTTTTTGGGGTCTACCGTTGATAAATACGTTTGGAGCGATGCAAACTTGGAGTATCTTGTAGAAAAAGAGAATAAATCATTGCGCGAAGTAACGCTTTCTAACAGTAAACATGTTGGCCAAATGGCTTTTGCCCATTATTGGGAGAATTTGACTTCTATAACGCTTTGCGAGGGCATTGAAATCATTTATCCCGAGGCTTTCTTGTGGTGTACAGGGCTTACGAGTATTGTCATTCCGGATAGCGTTGTAGAAATTGAAATGGGTGCTTTCCGCGAATGCACATCTCTTGAGAGTGTTACGTTTGGAGAGGGACTAACGAAGATTGGTCGTATAGCGTTTCAAAATTGTCATGCGCTAACCAAAATCAATACCCCCAACAACTTGAAACACGTTGGCGAAAATGCATTTTCAACTTGTGAGTTGCTTTTACAGATGGAAAACGGTGTTACCTATGTTGACCGTATTGCAATTCAGTGTGATAAAACGCTTACGTCTGTCGTATTTCGTGAGAATACTCTCTTGCTTGGCGACCATATATTCTCGGGATGCAACTCTCTTATCTCCGTTACGTTGCCAGAGGGACTTGTTAGCATTGATGAATACGCCTTTTCCGGGTGCACAAGTTTGCCGTCGATTGACCTACCCTCTACTCTCAAAAGCATTGGTGCCCACGCGTTTTCGGAGTGTACTGTGTTAAAAGATGTTACGCTTCCCAACGGGATTGAATATATTGGGGAATACGCGTTTTCCGAATGCGTATCTTTTACTAAATTCGCATTTCCGGATAGCGTTTTAGAGATTGGTGGTTATGTGCTTTCCTATTGCGAAAATTTGACACAAGTTGTTCTATGCGAGGGCATTACATATCTGCCTGAAGGCTTGTTGTATAAATGTGAATCGGTCACAGAATTTATTATTCCGGAAACGGTAACCTCCATAGGGGATTTTGCTTTTACAGGGTGTATAGGCTTGACTTCGTTCACACTCCCCAAGGGTGTTATTAGTGTGGGCAAGAATGCGTTTGCCGGCTGTCATGGCTTGACAAATATTGATTTTGTAGCCGGAATTGAGCATCTTGCGGATGGTATGTTTAAGGCTTGCCTTGGATTGGTGAACATTACCATTCCCGCAAGTATCAAATCCATTGGCACATCAACGTTTGCCGGATGTACAAATTTAGAAAATGTTGTGTTGAGTGAAAACGTTGAAATCATCGGGGAGAGTGCATTCGCGTCTTGCCAATCTCTCAAGAGTATTCACTTTCCTGAAAGCATTACCGAGATTGGTGAATACGCATTTAGTAATTGTACCAGTCTTTCAGAAATCGTCATTCCGGATAATGTCCAAAGGCTTGGCTATTTCGCATTCTTTGACTGTACTGCTCTCGAAAAGGCTATCATTGGCAAGGGTGTTACGGTGATAGAGTTTAAAACATTTTGCGGCTGCATAAGCTTGACAGAGGTTACGTTATCCGAAAACATCACAAAGATTCAAAACGAGATACTTAGCGGGTGTACTTCTCTCAAAAACATCATTTTTTGTGGGACTCAATCCGAATGGGATGAGATAAATAAGTTTGGAGCGTGGAACCTTAACACTCCAAATTACTATATTGTTTGCATTGACGGTACTCTCGTAAAATCATGAACCAACAGAAACAAGGAGACACCCTCGGGTGTCTCCTTGTTTCTGTTTTATTACTTTTGCGAAAGCTTTTTAATAAATTCGTTAATCTCTTCGCCAACCGATGTGACCTCGGCTTCAAATTCGGCGGCGGTGACGCGCAAAATGCCCGAATGGACTGCCGAGAACTGCAAAAGCTTATCGCCCGATACCATACGCACGTTGTAGTTGGGACCAAGCTCGTGCATCATTCGTTCAATATAGGCATCGGCGGTTTGATTTTCTTTTGTGTAGACGATGCGGTAGCCGTCGTGCGTGATCTCCGAGCCTGCGCCATCGGGCACAAGGTAGGCGTCAAACACAAGCGTTAGCTCGGTTTTGGTAAAGGCGACGTAGTTGCTCAAAATGTCCATCAGCGTCTCTCGCGCCTTTTCCAAGCTATATTCTGCAATCTCGCGCAAGGAATCCCACGCCCAAATCACGTTGTAGCCGTCTACAATTGTCATATGGCGCTCGGGCAGGGGCTTTCGGTGGGGGCGTTTTTTCTCTTCTTTGGCGGCATTGATGCGTTTTTCGCTATACTGCTTGCGGCGAATGGGACCAAAGGAGCGCAGCATCAAGGCTTCAATTTCGTCATCGCTCAACTGATATTTGTTTGCCAGCTTGCGCGGAGCGGGGAGAATGCTTGCGGCGGCATCGCTCGGGGAAACGTCAGCTTCAAGATGCTTCCAATTCTCCACCTCGTCCCAAGGAACGACAACGCCTGCGCCATGCTCGCAAAATACCGAGTGGGGCGTGTTTTCAAGGTCGGCAACGGGGTCATAATTTGCGGCAGCCACTACCTCTTCCTGGTTGTGGCAGGGCTCGTAACCGTCAGACGTGCAGGCAATATGCCCCTCGCCGCGTGTATAGGAAATGAGCTCGCGTGCATAATCGTGAAGCGTTGAAACGGGAGCGCGACCAACGATCACTGTTCTGTCGCCCACGGCGCTTTCTACCTCAAAGGTAGCCGCACGCATTTGCAAGTCCGACATTGCGCGCCCCACAAAAGCAGAGGGAAGCTCAAGGCGGAATTTGTAATAGGGCTCAAGTAAAATACAGCCTGATTGCATCAATCCTTGCCGTACCGCGCGCAGGGTCGCTTCGCGGAAATCGCCACCTTCGGTGTGCTTTAGGTGTGCACGTGCTGCAACAAGCGTGATTTTTGCATCGGTCAGCATTGCACCTGTGAGCGTTCCTCTGTGTACCTTTTCGTAAAGATTAAAAAGAATGAGGCGTTGCCAATTGAGGTCGAGCGCGTTTGGCGGCAGATGCACGTCAAAGGAAAGCCCCGAGCCTCTGGGGCGAGGCTCAATGAGCAGCTGCACCTCGGCATAGTGGCGGAGCGGCTCAAAGTGACCAATGCCAAGCGAACGTGCCGCGGGTTTTTCTTTGTAAAGAATTTTGCCTGCATCAAGCTCGCATTCGATGCCAAAACGGTCAAGGATCAGGCGGCGCAAAAGCTCGATCTGCACCTCTCCCATGAGTCTTGCCTCAATTTGGCAAAGCTCGCTGTTCCAATACAGATGTAGGGAAGGCTCTTCCTCCTCCAGCTCCTTGAGTTTGGGGAAGTATACCATAGGATCGCACCCGTCGGGGAGTGCGATGCGATAGGAAAGAACGGGCTCCAGCACGGGGTGACCTGCGTCGCTCTCAAAGCCGAGTCCCTCTCCAATAAAGGTGGCGGAAAGCCCGACAACGGCACAAATCTCGCCCGCCGCGGCAGAGTCGACCTGCTCATATTTTTCGCCCGAGTAGAGGCGCAACTGATTGACCTTTTCGCGCATTTTTTGCCCGTCGGCTGAAAGATACGTGATCTCATCGCGTGCGCGGAGCGTGCCGCCCGTCACCTTGAGATAGGTCAGGCGCGTGTTGCCGTCGCGTGCAATTTTATATACACGTGCGCCAAATTCGGTATTTTCGTAAAGGGGTGGCAGGGTAAGGCGGTCAAGCGTATGCAACAGATGATCAACGCCCGTCAAGCGCAAAGCAGAGCCGAACAGAGCGGGGAAGAGTCGACGCTCGGCAACCGCCTCTGCAAGCTCCCCGTCGCCAATGGCTTCACCTGCGGAGAAGGCTTCTAAAAATTCCTCGTCTGCCATTGCCAATTTTTCGTCGCGCTCGGCATCGTTTTGCGCCTCGTGAAAGGCGACGCAACGAGGGGAGAGCGTGCGAGAGAGCTCTTCTTCCATCTCCTCGGCAAGCTTGATGGAAATGTCGGTCTTGTTGACAAAAAGGAAGGTGGGAACGTTGTAATACTCCAACAGTTGCCAAAGCGTGCGGGTGTGATTTTGCACACCGTCGGCGGCACTCACCACCAAAATGGCGTAGTCAAGCAGTGTGAGCGTGCGCTCGGCTTCAGCCGAAAAATCCACGTGGCCGGGAGTGTCAAGCAGAATAAAATCGCACACGGGTGTGGAAAACCGCGCTTGCTTTGAAAAAACGGTAATTCCACGCTCGCGTTCCACAACGTTGGTATCAAGATAGGTGTTGCGATGGTCCACGCGACCGATCGAACGAATTTTGCCGCACAGGTAGAGCATCGCTTCCGAAAGCGTTGTTTTGCCCGCATCAACGTGCGCAAGAATGCCAATGGTAAGCTTTTTCTTCACGTTCCGTCTCCTTTCTGTCAGTCTTTGGTATTATTATACCACGGTGGCACACGAAATGCAATATTTTTTAAGCACAGATGAAAATAATTTAACCACAGATGTTGAAAAGAAACGAAAAAAATGATATAATCAAATGGCAAAAGCATACTGTGTGCGTATTTTGCACAAGGAGGATTGTTATGAAGAAATTATGTTTTTTGTTGGCTTTTTTAACGTTGTTTTTATCTGCGTGTTATCCTTATAATTCCGAATCGCAAACTACGTTAACGAATCCGGAGATTACCACACCGCAAGAAACCGCCCCACATACGCATACCTATGGAGAGCCTGTTATCACTAAAGAGCCCACCTGTATTGAGGATGGGCAGAGAGTTTTGACTTGTTCTGCTTGCGGTGACACCAAAGAAGAAGCTGTTCCCGCGATTGGACACCACGTTTATTTCAATGCCGAATGTACTGTTTGCGGTGCAAGTACCGTTACACTCTATTCCGTACCGTCTATTTATGATGCCGATGGCGACGGAGAAACCGATTCGTATCATTTTTCTCCTACCTTGCTGCAAGGATACGAAGAGGGGATTCACCTTTGGGCAGGAGATTTTGATAAGAAGCTTTCCCAAGAGGCGGGTCCCGTTGAGGAGGGAGGCTATCAGCATTGGTATGTTGAAGAGTATACGAGCGATCACCTGATCTACACGTTTGACGTTGAGCAGGCGGGTGTTTACGAAATGATCGTTCATTTGAGATTGAAGGACGATCAGGTTCGCGGGGCAAAATACATTTTCAATGGCGGAACTGCCAACGAGCAGGTCTTCCAAACCTCCTACGGCTACGCCAATATGAATTATGCGAGTATGCGCAACGAAACGAACGGCGTGTATATGTACGGCATTACCGTAAACCTTGTTGCAGGCGAGAACACTCTCAGAATCGAGCATACCTTTTCCTGTAAAAAATCGCAGCACTACCGCGATTTCTATTTTGTAAAGGTAGGGGAATATCAAGCACATATTTACAAAAATGAGACGGTTCTCAAAGAGGCAACTTGTTCAACGCCCGGCGAAAAAATAAGCACATGCTCTTGCGGAAGGACTCGATCCGTAACGATTCCGGAGACCCAAAATCATACTTATGAAAACAACGTTTGCACAGGGTGTGGCAAGGCTTACGTTCCCGCAGGAATCATCGACTACAATTTTCTGTACGATACCCCCGGTTTTGCAGGTGGAACGTTGACGTTCTTGCCCGAAACCTCGGACGTTTATACGTTTTATTGGGCAGATGCCAACGGAAAGCTCAAGGACTACTCAATGCTTTATTCCGACGAGTTTGCTGCGGGCGCAGAATCCGAGATAACCATTCAATCCTTTACCGCAATCCCCAAGGGAGCAACCCATCTTATTGCCGTTAGCGGCAATAAGCAGATGACGTATTCCTACACCATTCCTGCAGAGCGCCTGCTGATCGAAGATGAACTTTACGTTTTTGGTGCGCTTTCGGATACTCACCAAGGCACGCGCTACGGCTCTACGGATATTCCGTATAACCATTTTATCAACGCTGCAAAGGTGCTCTACGAAAAGGGGGCAATCACCATTGGTATTTGCGGAGATTTCTCTTATGACAATATCAAAAGTGAATACGTTCTGCACGCACAAGCTATTCAAGAAATTTACAAGCATGCTCCCGATATGCCTATCTTTACTACGACGGGCAATCACGAGTCCAAATATACGGGATTTTCTTATGACTGGTATATGGAATATACACGCGGAGTGGTAGACTATGACAGCGAGCTCACTTACTCCAACTTTGGCAAAGATAATCTCGACTATGTGGTTGAGCTTCCCGATGGTAGCGTGATGGTTTATTTGCATCAAATTTATTACGATTACGGCTCTTCTTCCTCTCGCCTTTTGGATGACCATCAGCTCAAGTGGCTTGAAGAAAGATTGGAAGAGTATAAAGATAGAACCGTCTTCCTCTTCTTCCACACCTTTATGGATGAACAAGTGGGCGACGCAACCTCATCTGGCAACGAATACGGACTTCCTTTGATTAGTTCTACCGTAGAGTACAAGAAGTTTGATGAGCTCTTCAAAAAATACACCAACGTAGTTTACTTTAGCGGACACTCACACTGGGCGTTGGATTCGCAACTTGTAGAAGCCAAGCCCGGAAAGACCAACGATGATAAGAACATTGACAATAAGGACGGAACCTATGCAACGATGGTACACATTCCCGCGTGCTCCACACCCCGCGTATTGGTTGGCAGCGGTGATGGCCGCTCCGAGGGGTATATTGTGCGTGTTTATGGTGATTTTATTGTGTTCGAGGGATATGAATTTGTAAAAGGTGAAACCTTTGCTTATGCCACCTTTATCATTGAAAAATAACCAAAAATTAAAAAAACCGAATGGGAATTGCGTTCACAAAGGGCTCAATTCCCATTTTTGCGGTGTTTTTCTCGTTTTAGAACGATTTTCTATAATATATAGTGAAGTATTTTTGAAAAAAAGGTTGACAAAAGCGCGATGTTGTGTTATAATGTCGTAGTAACTAAGTGAAGGAAAGTTCACATTCCCAACAAATTGCCATCACATTGAGAGCAAAGAATGGTTACATGGCGATTCGGTCCCCTCACCAATCGCACAAAGAAAGCAAAAAACAAAATCAATTTTCTCGGGGTGTGGCACAGTTTGGTATGTGCGAAGCCTCAGCCGCAAAACGGCATTCGGCGGTTCGGTCCCCTCACCAATCGCACAAGGGGGAGCAAAGCAGTAAGCGGAAAACGACAAAACAAATTTTAAATCGGGGTGTGGCACAGTTTGGTAGTGCGCTTGGTTCGGGACCAAGAGGCCGCAGGTTCGAATCCTGTCACTCCGACCACAGTCAAAAATCTCAAAAGATCAGTCCTTTTTTAACAAAACAGGGGCTGATTTTTTGGAAATTTTTGTTTTTTGCTTTTATAAAGCAAATGCGTGTAACCTTTTGAAGCAATTGACGAGATATTTCTTGAACGGAGTATCTATTTTGTATATTCGATATCGACCCATCCAAATCCTTTACGGGAGGAACTGATTTTGAACTATCTTTACTACGGTGCCGCGGTGGCATCTTGTTTGCTTACCTTTGCGTTTTTGTTCTTTTTGCGAAACAAGAACGTATTTGGAGAGCGCTTTAACAATACGCGCGTTGTTGCGCTTGTTTACTCTGTACTCTTTTTTGTCCGCTTTCTTGGCGGAACGCCTTTGATTCAGGAGACCATCGGTCTTAACATTTCTTCGCCTTTTGGTCCGCAGGGCGCGGGACTGGTTGTTTTGTCAACGGTGCTGTTTTGGCTTATCTACGCGGTTCAGCTCGCGGCAATCACGTACCCCTTCTTCGAAAAGCACATTCCGCTTGTAGCGCCTATCGTTCGTTACGTAGCCGCCGTGGTTTATGCCGCCTCTATTGTGGCAATTCCTATGCTCAACCGTGCGCAAAACGGAGATGGGGCAGAGGGCTTCCACTACCGACTGCTTGCCTTTGCGCTTGAGCTTGGTGTGGGACTTGGTTTGGCAATCTTCCAAATTACCCGACAAAAGCGCGGACAATTCCAATGGAAAAAGCTTTTGACAACGGTTGCGATCTTTGTTGGAATGTTCCTCATTTCCATGCCTCACTGGGTACCGCAAGCCTTTGTTGGTCTTGGGGACTCCGGTGTTTACGTTCAGGATTTCAACCTGATCCACCGTCTGTTCATCTACGGTTCTGTGGTATTTGGCTTTGGCGTGCATTTTCTCTTTACCAAATACGAGTATGAACAGAGAAGATTCGCCCTGCTTTACATCAGCATGGCAACCATGATATCCTTCTGCTACAATTACGATTTTTCCATCTTTACCGACTTGACGGCATGGCCGTTGCACCTTTGTAACACGGCAATGTTCATCATTCCCCTGGTACTGATCTTCAAGATGGAAAAGCTCTATTACTTCACCATCTTTATCAACGTGTTGGGCGCATTCTTTGCAATGGTTATGCCCGATACCGAGGGGCTCAACTGGCTCGCGGCCGGTTCTATACAGTTCTGGTCTAACCACTATATGGCAATGCTGTTGCCTGTTTTGTTGATGAGCTTGCGCATTTTCCAACGCCCCAAAATGAAGCAGTTTATCTACTCTCTTGTGGCGTTCTTTGGATATTACGTTCTCGTTTTGGTTATGAACGCATGGCTTACCAACTACGATGCGGGTGTTGACTTTTTCTTTATCAACTCCGATTTTATTGCCGAAAAGCTTGGTAAGTGGGCAGAGGATCTGCGCGACATCAAGGCAGTGTTCCACTATAAGGATCTGACGTTTGTGCTCTATCCCGTTTATCAAACGCTTTACTTTGTGGTTTACATTGCACTTTCGTTTGCTATGTGGTTCCTCTACGAGCAGGCGTTTGAGGTTGTTGATACCTACAAAATCATTATGGAAAGGAACCGCAAGATCAAGGCCGATCAGCTGGCGCTGGAGGCGCATCTTGCCGGAAGAAGTATGCAAGAACCTATGAATCCGCAAAACGAGGGAAAATTGATCCTTCGCGATTTCTCAAAGCGTTACTCCACCAGTGACGTCTATGCGGTTTATAAAGCAAATCTTGAAATTGACGGCGGCCAGATTTTTGGCTTCCTCGGCCCCAACGGTGCGGGCAAATCTACCATCATCAAATCCATTGTCGGCATTCAAACCATCACCTCAGGTAGCATTGAGATTTCGGGCTACGATGCCGAAAAGCAAGCGGTTGAGGCAAAAATGCAGATCGGCTTTGTGCCCGACCACTACGCGCTTTATGAGAACCTGACAGGTAGAGAATATATCAACTACATTGCCGACCTTTACGACGTTTCGCGCGAGGATCGCGACGAGCGTATGGCAGAATACATTAAGAGATTCCGCTTGGAGACCGCCATCGACAACCCGATGAAGACCTACTCCCACGGCATGAAGCAAAAGATCACCATTATGTCGGCGCTTGTGCACAACCCCAAGATCTGGATCTTGGACGAGCCCTTGACGGGTCTTGACCCCGAATCCATTTTCCAGGTTAAAGAATGTATGAAGGAGCACGCCGCACGCGGCAACATCGTCTTCTTCTCCAGCCACATCATCGACGTTGTGGAAAATATTTGCGACCGCATTGCCATTATTCGCAAGGGACAGATCCTTTGCACAAAGACCATTGCCGAGATCAAGGAGAGCGGCATTCCGCTCGAGCAGTTCTATATGAGCATGATCGACGGCAACACGCAAGCCCCCGTATCTGTTAAGGAGGCAACCGAGAATCAACCCCAAGGAGAAACGGTATGACCAAAACAAAGCTGAAAAAGAGCGGCTTTGTTAAGTCCTTCCTTGAAAAGTGGAGAAAGCTTACCACGCTGGTAAAAATGCAGCTCAAGGAAAAAATGGACCTTGGCTATATCCGCTCCAAGAGAAAACTGATTTTTAAATTGACGTGGCTCTTAATTGAGTTTGCAGCCATTACGGCGGTTATCGCGGTGGTGTTCTATTTTGTCAAGCTGCTCAGTCTTTTCTCGCTCGTTCACGATATTCCCGTGTCGGTCGTCTCGCTTATTTTTGGCGTTATGCTTGCGCTTTCGCTGGTCACCGATACGATAGGCCTGATGAAGTCCTTGTATTTTTCCAAGGACAACACAGTTCTTTTAACCTTCCCCGCAACGCCCTCGCTCATTTTCTTTTCAAAGCTTGCAACCTATTACGTTTACGAGCTGAGAAAGAGCTTTATGTTCACCATTCCCATGTTCATTGCGTACGGTATCATCAAGGGATACGCCTTCCTGTATTACCCGTGGCTGATCCTGATGTTTTTGCTGATATCGAGCGTGCCCGTTCTTTTGGCGGCTCTATTCTCCATTCCCGCAATGTTCGTTTATATCTTCCTTAACCGTGTTAAGATCCTGCAGTACGTTTTGTACAGCGCAGTCGGCCTTGGAGCGATCCTGCTTGTGTGGTGGTTGATCGGTCTTGTGCCGGAAAACATCAACTTTATTGAAACCTGGGGCAACACCTATTGGGAGATTCAAGAATTTCTTGCCGATTATACGAGAATGTTTGCTCCCATATACTCCTTTACCGAGCTGATCGTTGGTAAAACCGTAGGTCTTTCCAACGTCATCTTCCACTCCGATACGCTTATCAATCTTTTGATCCTGATCGGTGTTGGCTGCGTGCTTTTGGTGCTTTGCTTCTTGTGCTCCAAGCCGTTGTTCTGCCGCATGGCATCCACGCCATTTGAGTTCAAAAAGAATGACAAGTTAAGAAAAAAAGCGAACCACAGAATGCCGCCCTTCCTTTCGGCTATGAAAAAGGAATTCGTCATCGGGCTACGCTCCAACGCATTCATCAAGCTTGGCGGTGTGCTGATCGTCATTATGCCAATGGCAGTCTATTTGCTCAACAAGCTCTATTCCGCAATGAACACGCGCTTTTTGGGCACACAAATGACCGTTTGCTTCAACATCATCGTTATTCTTTTAATGATGATGATGACAAACATCGATATTGCATCGGTCTACAGCCGCGACGGCTCCAGCTCTTATCTCAACAAGGTGCAGCCCACGCCTTACGCGACTCTGCTGTTTTCCAAGCTGATCTTTCCTATGATCTTAGCGCTTGTGGGATGCATACTGACGGTGAACATTTTTGCCATTGAATCCTCGATGGCGCCTATGGATGCGTGTATGATCGGTATTATGATCTACTGCATTTATGCGGCACATCTGTTCTCCAGCGCAGAAAAGGACATTATGAATCCGCAATACGAGCAGTACGCAACCTTTAACGAGCAAGCAAACAACCCCAACGAGGTTGGCTCGGGCGTTAGCGCCATTATCATTTCGGCTGTGGTGTTTATCTTGGCACTCTTCTTCTCCTCGCGCAACGACCCCGCAACCTGGATCAAGCTTGCAGCGGTTGCCGCAGCACTTGCAGGGTACAAGGTGTTCACCTATATTTCCAAAATTAAAGCATTTTACAGGGAGAAACAGTAATGAAAAAAACAATAGTTATCGTTCTTCTTGTGGTGTATATCGCATCCATTGCGGTGGTTAACTTCTTTGGCCTCGAGGTTAAGGTTTTTGACGGAATTACCTACGTGCAAGAGATTCAATGCAATAGCGTAACCGTGCAAAACGAGGACCCCGTAACCATTGAATCCAAGCAGAACCTGGGTGGTAAGCCGTTATTCCTCTTTGATTTTATTCCCGCAAGCGAAGAAAACCCCTACACCGAAGAGGACGAAAGCATTATCAACAACCCCAACGCCATTCAGATCAACTACGAGGTCCTGCCGCACTTGGCTGACAGCACAAACGTAAAATTTGAATTCGATAAGGAGACCAACGCAGGCGTGGTCGTGTTCCACGAAACGTCGCGTACCTTCGTATTTCTCAAGCCTAACCGTGCTATAACGGTTACCATTCGCGCAACTGACGGCTCTAACGTCAGCACCCAAATCGTTCTTATGGGCAGAGTCCCTAAAGATACCAATTCCTAACCCATTTAAAGGAGGCAAAAAAATGAAAAAGACGTTTAAGTTTATCGCATTTGTAGCAGCATTGGCTATGGTTTTTACCCTTGCAGCCTGTGATTTTCTGCTGAAGGGCACCCTCAAATTGGAATCCTTTACCGTAGACCGTTCCTCTGTTAAGACCAATTATTTGGTTGGTGAGGAAATTGATTTCTCCGGTATTAAAGCAACCGCTACCTATTCCGACAAATCCTTGAACAAAGTTTATACTTTTAATGAGCTTACCATTACCTACGCGCAGGATATCACCGCTACCGTAGGTGAAAAGGAGGTTAAGGTATCCTTTATGGATCCTCACCTGAACGTAAAGCAAGAGGCAGTTGTTACCATTAAGGTAACCGACGAGAACTCCGGCACATCCGACGTTTCTATTGCGGTTCAATTTGAAAAGCCCGACTCTCTTGTCAGCTTTGATAGCGCAAACAACGTAAACACCGAGCTCAAGTACGGTGATGCAGGCTTTGCAGGCGAATTTGCAGTTGGCAACAAGACCTACGTTGTTGGTAACGAAAACGCATTCCGTTTCATTCCCAAGCTCGCAGTTCTTAACGATGACGATACCATTGAGGCACTTGAAAACTTCTATGCAGTTGTTAAAATGTCTGTTCTCACCGAGGATGGATACGTAGCACTCACCGAAACCGCAGGAGAGGGCAACCTTGTTTCCTTCTACAATGGCGAAACGCTGATCGCTACCGTTGATACCTACAAGGGCGTTTACACCTTCTCGGCAGATGCAGAGGGCCTGACCGTTCAGATCTCTGTTCTTCCTTCCGATGAGCACTACATTTTCGATTCCTTCAACCCTGTTGTGCTTGAAGCAAAGGTTATTAAGGCATACAACATTTACGAGGCATGGGAGCTTGCCGTTGTAGATAACGACAACACCGATAACCGTGAAGAGGATTGGGATGCTCACGCATGGGATGCATTCAAGAACGAAAAGGGCATCGGCAACGTTACCGTTTCCGGCATCGTTTTGCACGCTGACCTTACCCTGACCGCTGACGACGTTCCCGCAGTATTCTTCAGAACCACCGAAAAGGACATCGTTTATAAGAACGCGCTCAATCCCGAGGAGACCATCACCATTCCCGCAGGCACCAAGTTCCTCAAGGATTGGTCTTTCATCTACCGCCGTTTGATGGTTGCTGACGAAACCTTTGTAGTTGAAGGCAATCTCTTCTCGCTCAACGTAAGCCAATTCCCGCTGATTGCATCTCCCGCAGTTTTCGGCGAAGAGGGAACCCTTGACGATTACGGCTCCGATTTCTCCAACTCCACCCTTTTCCAATTCCTCAACGACAACGATACCGCTGTTGAGAATTACCCCACAGTTACCATCCAAAACCTCAGCATCATTGGTAACGCAGCAAGAAACAACACCGTTGACGCTGACGGTAACCTTGTTTCCGCGGGCGGCTTGATCTTCTTCAAGGCAACCTACCAAGTAAAGGCTGAGTTCAACAATATGCTTGGCAACTCCTTCTTTATCACCTATTTTGCAGACCAAGGCTCTATTATGAACGTTAACAAGGTTAAGTGCTACGACTCTTACCAAAACGCAATTCATATGTGGTCCAATTCCAAGGCAACCTTTGTAGATTCCTTCTTCAACGGTGCCGGCGGTCCTATGGCAATTGCAGCCAGCCCCAAGGTTGATAACGTATATCAAAAGCCCATGTTTGTAGCAACCAACACCGTATTTGAGACCCACGTAAGTGGCGAAGAGATCTGGTTCACCGCTGTTAACGGCAACTCCATTGTTGCATCTATTAAGGCGTTGAGCGAGGGTATGAAGCAAGCAACCCTTGGCAGCTTGTTTGATAACAACGGCAAGATGAACATTCAAGGCTTGCTGATGCCCGAGGGTAGTGATGCTGCTGCAGTTATTACAGGTACCGATGCACAAGGCTCGCTCTTTATTGACGGTGTAGGTATGGATAGAAACCAAAGTGCAGAGAACGTACAATGGGGAATCATTAAGCAGATCTCCGATTACGCTCTTGCAAACGGTGGTCCCACCATGCTGCCTCCTTTCCTCACCGCATACGATGCACAAGGCAACGCACACACCATTTACTTCAATGGTACCACCTTTGTTGACCTTGCAGGCAACGCTCTCAATCCTGCAAACGCTGAACACTTGGCAACCATTATGGCATTCCAGGCAGCTGAAAGAGTTGTTCTGACCCAAGGCGGTCTCTCGGTAGTTCTTGAGTTCTACCACTAATTCAAAAAACACAAATAAGCAATAAAAGCCCCGCGCCCTTCGATCATCGAAGGGCGCGGGGTGTTTTTGCTATGATGTTTATTTTGGCAACGGACCGCCGGGGACGCCGGTCCCTACAAAGGCTTATTTCAATTCCTCGCTAACGCGTTGGAACCAATCAAGAAGCGCAGGCTCGCTCTCGGGCGATGCCTCGAGAATGTTATACCAATGCGCGGCACCTGCCACCTCATAGCCGCCAAAGGGGAACTCTTCAACGGGGGCAAGATATCCCTCGGTCATATTGGAATAACCGCATACGTATACCGTTTCGCGCGCAAAGCCGGCGTTGGCGTACATATCCTCAAGCTTGTTGCCGGTGAGCGTTAAAAGCTCAAAGGGAACAAACAGGAACACGCAAGCCTTTCCAATTGCCAGGACCTGCAAGGGAACGCGCAGGGCAAAATCCTCGCCGTTCTCAATCATTTTTTCCATATGACGCCACCATTGCAGCTGGCGCAGCACAAAATGCTTTTGAATATTGTCGGGAGTCAACGCGCGATAAGCCTCGGACTCGCGAGCGATCGCTTCGCGAACCGATGCAAGATCGGTCATCTTTTTCATCGGGATGCGGACCATCTCATAGCGTCTTGTCAGCGCACCCGAAAGAGGTTTTCCTGCTTGCGAATGAGTAGCAAATTGCGCAACGGGTACTGATAATTCGCGCCCAAGTCGCTCGATCAGCTCGTCGATGGGGAGCTTGAGGTAGAGCTGCGGATTGATATCTGCGGCACGTCCCTGCAAAAAGAGGTAGGGAACCTCGTCGGTTGAGAGCTTGTTGAGCTCTGCCAGCCAGTCGGCAGAAATCGAATATGCGGTGTTAACAACGGCATGGCAAGCGGCAGAGCAAAGCACACCGCACAGCTTGCCTTCCTCGTTGTGAAACGCTACGGCACGGATGGAGCGGTCAATGACGTCGCGCCCCTCGCGGCGGTTGTGATTGGTTTGCAGCGTTTGCGGCAGAATAGAAAAGGATGCGCTTACAGGGCAAGCGCGTTCGATCGCGCGCAGAGCGGCACGTCCGCAAATCTCGCCCACGTAGGCGAAATAATCGGTGTCGATGGGGAGCTCGTCAAGAATTCCCGAGGCGGGAGCGGCGTGGGTGTGAATACAAGAGAGCGCCATATTCTCGCGCGCAACACCCGTCAAATCGCTGATTTGCGAGGTCACAAGGCGATAAGTATCCTCGCGTAGCCCAATGAGATCGAGCGAGAACAAAAGAAAGATTCTCTCTCCCTCTACCATTGCGCACACCTTTGCGTGCAGATCGTCGCGCACGCCCTCGGTGGCGGGGGAAAGGCGAAAGCCGTAGCCGTCAAGATAGATGTATTCGGGGTGCTGCGGTGTAATAATGGCATCGGCAAAGCCGAGGCGCAGAGTGTTTTTCATAGGGGCTCCTCCTTTGCTCTTTCGGAGTATTTCTAAAATCATTATACAAAATCGCGCCCAAAAAGTCAACACTTGCGCAAAATTTTGGTTGCAAAAAGAAGAAAAAAACAAATTCCTATTTCTTTTCATCAAAATTTCGTTGACAGAGAGCCAAAAATCATATATAATAAGGGAAAGAAAGTATAAAAGGGAGGTGCGAGATGGAAGCGCGTTATTTTGTGGGCGTTGACGGTGGCGGAACCAAGACCGCGCTGGTTGCCTGTACGCCCGATGGGCGCGAGATCGCCTCGGCTGTGTGCGGTCCGCTCAATTACAACTTTATAGGTATTGATGCCGCGCTGAACAATCTTGGCAAAGGCATTGCCGCGCTCAAGCTTCCCAAGGGCAGCATTGCCGCCGTCGGCATTGGAGACCCTTCCATCGACGATGAGGCAGAAAGCCCTGCAGCAAAGGAATTTACCGCGCGCGCCGCAGCTTTGTTGGAGGCTCCCGTATATATTCGCAGCGATGCGTACATCACGCTTTTTGCGCTTACGGGTGGCAAAAAGGCGGGTGTGCTTCTCATTTCGGGCACGGGCGCTATGGCAATCGGCGAGAACGATGCCCACGAGATCTCGGTCGTTGGCGGGTGGGGCAGACTCTCGGGCGATGAGGGCAGCGGCTACTACATCGGTCGTGAGGGCATTTGTGCCGCCCTGCGCGCCTTTGATGGCGTTGCAAGGGATACGTCTTTAACAAACGCAGCACTTACGCATTTTGGTGTGAATGCTCCGCGTGACCTGATCTCTGCTTTTTACGGCGGTGAGGAGCCCGACGTTGCTGGATTTGCCCGCTGTGTAGCAGAGTGCGCAAACCGGGGCGATGCTGTGGCAAGGGGTATTCTTTTGGATGCCGCCGCGCATCTTTCGCGTTATGCGACAGTGCTTCTCAAGCGCTGCCACGCCGATCTGCTTGGCGTTTGGGGCAGCGTGCTTTGCAAAAACCAAACCGTACGGCAAGCGTTTGAGGATGGCGTACGCCAAGAACTCCCGAACGTACAAATTTGTGAGCCTGACATCCACGCCGAGCTTGCGGCTGCTCTTTATGCCGCACAAAAAGAAAAGGAGAGTGAATGCAAATGAACTCTGCACAACGTTATATCAACGAGATCAAACGCCTTATCGAGGCGGTTGAAAGCACTCAAGAGAAGAACATCGAAAGCGCGGCTGAGCTGATCGCGGATGCGCTTTGCAACGGTGGATACGTTTTTACTTTTGGCACGGGGCACTCCCACATTCTTGCCGAGGAGATCTTCTATCGCGCAGGCGGTCTTGTACGCGTTTGTCCTATTTTTGAGGACTCCCTGATGCTCCATCGCGCGGCGGCGGCAAGCAGTCAGCTGGAACGCGTTACGGGCTTGGCATCCGTGCTTCTTGACGACGTAGACGCCATCAAAGAGGGCGGTGTGATGTTCCTCTTTTCCAATTCGGGCTGCAACACCGTAGCCGTTGAAATGGCAGAGGAAGCACGCGCACGCGGACTCAAAACTGTCTGTATCACCAACCTGACCCACGCGGCACGCTCTCGCTCCCGTCACCCCGCGGGCCGCAAGCTTTGCGAGGTGTGCGACGTTGTGATCGACAACAAGGGCTGCTACGGAGACGCGGCGATCGAGGTGGGAGATGCCACCACGGGTGCAACCTCAACCGTTATCGGCTCTATGATCCTGCAGGCGGCGGTTTGTCGCGGCATTGAGATCGCGCAAGAACGCAAAACAAGTCCCGAGGTCTTCCAATCTGCCAACACCGTTGGCGGTGATGAGGCGAACGAAAAATACATCGCAAAATACAAAGGAACTATTCGCTCACTTTGAGCGACATCATACATAAAGGAGAAACACTATGCTTGCAATTCACGGCGGCACACCTGTTCTAAAACAAAATATACCTGCTTGGCCGCAGGTCACCGATATTGACCGCGAAATGCTCAAAGATACGCTTCTTTCGGGCAATTATGGCAGCGGCAAACTCCGCAAACAGTTTGAAGAGACTTTTGCCAAGGACTGTGGCGTGGCACATTGCTTTGCCGTAGCCAACGGCACCGTATCTCTCGAGCTGCTTTTGCGCGGCTTTGGCATTGGCAGAGGTGACGAGGTCATTCTGCCCCCCTACACATTTATCGCAACGCTTTCGTCTATTGTTTTCGCAGGTGCAAAGCCTGTGTTTGCCGATATCGACGACGCGAACTACCTTATCTCTCCCGCCTCGGTTGAAGAGAAGATCACCGACAAGACCCGCGCCATCGTTGCGGTTGCCGTTGGCGGATGTCCGCCCAATCTTGACGCGCTTGAAGAGATCGCACACCGTAAGGGCATCAAACTCATTGTTGATGCCGCGCAAGGTGTTGGAGCCGAGTGGAAAGGGAAGAACATTTGCGCCTATGGCGATGCAGCTTCTATCTCTTGCCAAAACTCTAAAAATTTGACGAGCGGCGAGGGCGGAATTATTACAACAAACGATGACGTCCTTGCAAAAAAGCTTGAATTGATGCTCTCGGGCGGCAAAGAGGACGGTCAATACGTCAGTGTCGCACAGGATCACCGCATCACCGAGCTGCAGGCTTCCATTCTGCTTTCTCAATATAGCAAGCTTGCGCGCGAGGTCGTTTTGCGCGATAAGAATGCCGCATACCTTGCAGGTAGACTCAAGGGGCTTGGCTTTGTTGAGCATCTTGCCTATGACGAGCGCATCACAACACACGCATATCACCTCTTTTTGATGCGCTTTAAAAAGGACGCATTGAAAGAAAAGGGCATCACGCGCGACCAATTCATCAAGGCTTTGGTGGCAGAGGGCGTGCCGATCTGCTCGGGCTACGCGCCTCTTTACACCTTCCCCTGCGTGACCTCTCGCGATACCGAAAGAATGATCGGTGGCAAGATCGACGTCACACCGCTTCCCGCGTGCGATAAGGCATCCTTCCTTGAAGGCTCTTGGATGGGTCAAGCAGTCCTTCTCTCCGACAGAAAGACCCTTGATGCCATTGTAGACGCCATCGTTAAGGTGTGGGAGCACGCTGATGAACTCAAAACCGTGTAAGGAGGAATGGAAATGGATATGCAAAAGAAATTGATCGAAACCGAGCTTTCCGTTCTTGAAAGCGGTGTTTGGGGCACCATTGGTACCTATTCCGTTTCTGCCGCAAAGGCGCTGGCAGAGTATAGCGGTGCAAAATACGGACTTCTCTGTCACAGCTACGATGCAGCTTACGAGGCTGCTCTGCGCCACTTTGGAGCGCGCTTTGGCGAGGGTCAAACAAGTGATGCAACCGTTGTTGGCGAGGTCTCGGCACCTGCCGATTCGCTCGTTGCCGTTTGCGTTGGCTCCACCCCTGTTTTTGCCGACGTGTGCGAAAATTGCGGCATGATCCGCCCCAAAAATCTTGAAGCATTTTTAGAGAGCATTGAATTGCCGATCCGTGCCGTTGTGCTCGATTATTTGGTTGGCAGAAAAGACGATTACAAGCTCTCTCGCGTATATGAAATTTGCCGCGCGAGAAAGATTCCGCTCATCCTCAACGTGGGCGGATATATCGGTGCACGCCACGAAGGCAAGCCCCTGACCGATTTTTGCGATGCCGCCATCTTTTCGCTTGGCAAGGGCTCTGCCATTGACGTTGGCATGAGCGGCTTGGTGCTCACAAACGATATGAGCATCTTCCAGGGGGCGTTCGCTTACCACAACTGCGGTCGCGGCTTTGGTGAGGGAGCATCTCTTGTGATGAACGATATCGTGGGCGGAGACCTGCGCGTTACCGAGTGGACTGCCGCCGCCGCACAAATCATTCTTGAGGCGGGCACACTCGCAACCCCCACTCCTTTGGTGCAAGACAGAATGAAAGGGCAACCCGTTTTTGATACCCCTTACGTTAAAAAACAGGTGTAAATCAATCATAAATCAAAAAGCAGAACGTATCGCGGTACGTTCTGCTTTATTATTTATTATTTTCTTCCGTTTGTTAAAAACAAGGGAGACAGTGCAAAAAATACGGCACCGATGCACATATTTGCCAATGCGGCAATTACGGCAGCGATCGGGAGCGCGGAAAAGATGCCGCCAATAATCAATATAGCAACGTCGGGCAATATGCCAAAGTAAACGAACATAACTTGTATAACGCTTTTGATCTGCTTTGCCGTTGCGGTGGGGATAGAAAGATCAATAAAGGTTGCCACAGAGGTGGAATAAAAGTCAAGCGTTACAATAAAGAGGGTCCATGCAACCGTTTCTAAGGGATTTGATTGCATTAGCACTGTGGCTACGAGCATAGCGGGGAGCAGGTCGAGTAAGCAAGAAACCGAGCCACCCAAAAGGGAATAGAACATTTTTGCCCACGGACTTTCCGGTATCATAATAAAGCTATCCATTCCCGTATCCTGCGACAAGGGATTGCCGAGCGAACGGAAGAATGCGCAAACTGCCAGCACGAGCGCAACGGGGATAAAGCTTGCCACCCCCATCATAAAGCGCAAAACGTATGCCGTGCCAACACCTGCTACCAAATAGGTAACGGTCGTTTTGGTAAATATACCGAGCGGTGCAAAGCGAAAACGGTTATACATCGTTTTAAAAAAGTAAACGCTTGCTCCCCAACCGTGGTTGAGTCCGTCACGGCGGAGTTTTTCATTGCGATCTTTTTTCTTCTTTATTACAACGGTATTGCCGCTATCCGCTGCACGCTGCAGCTCTGCGGTCTCCTCCGATTTTGCCATCGCATCCTCATAAAAATCAACGCGCATCGTCCAAATCCCCCAAACGAGTGCCACGGTGGTCAAAACCAATAACAGCAGGGAGATGATCAGGAACAAAACGTTGCCTTCAATAGCAAACATACAAAAGCCCTTGAGCCATCCCCAAACAGGGATCCATCGTGTGATGGGGGCGTTAAAGAATTGCATAGCAGCCGTCAGCGGGTCAGCATCGGAGCTCTTCCAATAGATCACAAAGGCTGCACCAATGATTCCAACAAGTGCAAAAACGGCAGGACGGATATATTTTTTGACGTGCGGATAGGTAGAGCTGAGGGTGTAGAGCAGTACCTGAAGGAGCTTGCTCAGTATCAGCACAAGTCCCCAAGTAAAAATAACGGCGACGGCTCCAAGCAGCGGTACGCCAAGGTTGAAAACGAGATTGGGTACCTGGAATAACAAATAAATGCTCAAAACGAGCGACGTGCCGATCTGTGTCATAAGGCGGAACAGAAGCACCGATTGCGGCTTCATGGGGGAAGCAAACAACAGGTTCACGTCTGCCTGCAAAAAGACGGCACAGCCGTTTTTGTCTGCCGAAAGGGAATTGAAGACGAACACCAGCAAAATAACACCGCCGGCGATCAATTCAATAACCTGCATCATTTGGGCAATGTCCTCTTCGGTCATTTCCTCCTCGGGGTAAAGCTCTTCATCGGGCAAAACCTCTTCCTCAGGTGGCATTTCTTCATCCGGAATGTCGGCAAGGTCCTCAATAAAAGCTGCACCGAGACCGATCACTACGCCAAAGAGTATGCATATTGCAAAGAACACGGCAACCCAAGTTTTAAATAGCTTGCGCAGCTGATTCTTTACCGAGCAAAAGGCGTAATAGAAAAACAGCTTCATTGTGCTTGCTCCTTTGCATCGGGGGTAGAAGCCTCCGTCTCTCTTGCGATCCCCTCGGTCACCTCAAAAAAGAGATCCTCAAGCGTCTTGCTTTGCGCCTCCAGCTCCTCACGGGTGACGTTTGCACGCAACGTTCCGTTTTGCATAATAATGGTTCTGTCCCATAGCATATCCACGCTGTCGATAATATGCGTGCTGATGAGCAGAGTGCATCCCGCGGCACGCATTTCGGCAAGCATTTGCTTTAGCTCCTTAATAGCGTGCGGGTCAAGACCGATCATCGGCTCGTCGAGCAGCAGCATCTTGGGGCGGGGCAAAAGGCCGAGACAAATATTCAGCTTTTGCTGCATACCCTTTGAGAGCTCATCTCCAAATTTGCGCTTTTTATCGCTAAGCTCAAATCTTTCCAAAAGCTCATCTGCGTATGCCTTGTAATCGGTCAGGCGATAAGCGCGTGCAACAAATTCCATATGCTCCGAAACCGTGAGGTTGGGATAGAGCGAGGGAAGCTCGGGAATATAGCCCAAAAGGCGTCGCGCATCGGTGGTCTTGTTGGGAATACCGCCTACAAAAATATCACCGTCGTAACGCAAAAAGCCGATAGCAGCCTTCATCAAGGTGCTTTTGCCGGCGCCGTTGGGACCTAAAAGAACGGTCACGCTGCCGGGGGCGAGATCAAAGCTGACGTCGTTGCAGGCAATGACCTTTCCGTATTTTTTGGTGACGTGCGAAACGTGTAGCATTATAAAATCGTTCCTTTCATTGGTGAATGATGCCTTATTATAGCACAATCGCGAATATTTTGCAACATATTTGAAAAGATTTTGAAAAAATATTGCACAACGCTTGGCAGTATGTTATAATAAAAAAGAATGACGAAGGGAGGACCTTTTGAAATGAAAATAGATTGGATAGAATTAAAAACGCAATGCAAAAAGCACATTGGCAAAAATCTGCTCGTGGCGCTCAGCGGTGCTTTGGCACTTGCTTTTTTGGTGCTGACGCTGATATCCTTGTTTTCAACAGGGGGTGGCAAGGAGATCGCCGTAAAAGAGGCGTTTGACGTTTCCTCGTCTCCTCTTGATACAACAAATCAAAATTTTGTTTCGCAGCTGAACGGATATCTTATCAACTATGAGGATAAAAAAGCAGAGATTGAGCGCATTATCATCGTGGTTGGCAACGGTCGCGAGCGCGACGAGATCGAGCTTGAGGGATTGACGCTTTATCCGCGTCTTGCCGAGGAGATCCGCCACGAATGGAAAACAAGCTTTGATTTTGACCGCATTCACTCGGTAAGTGTCGTTATCAACGGCGAACGTCAGTTGCTTGCCAACAGCACCGCCGCGTGGGAGTTCAATCCCAGCGTTTTGTTGTTTGCTCTGCTTTGCGCACTTTGCTGCTTTGCAACAATCTTCACCTTCAAAAAGCGCTATTACGTCTATCAAGAGGATCTGATAGCACAGCGCGGTGAAGAGCCCGTAGAAGAAGCGAAAGAAGAGCCCGAGGAAGAAACCCAAGAAGAGATCGAAGAAGAGATCCAAGAAGAAATCAAAGAAGAATAAAACGAAAGACCGGACAACGAGGGCGTTGTCCGGTCCGTTTTTTGTTGGACGTGGTGCTTTTTCGCTTAAATTGTGCCACTAACGGTAAGCGTTGTTACACCGGGGGTTACCGACCAAACGCCGGTTGCGGGATCTTGCGTATAGGTTGCCGCAGGAACGGTGATCACACCGGGCACGGTTGCAAATTCACCTTCGGTAATAGCGTAGGTGTAGCCGGTACCCTGTGCGAGCTCTGCACCGTTCAAAAGGACGGTCAGATCCGAAAGAACAGGCAAAAAGGTGTCCCTCAGGGTCACGTTTGCCGAGGCATCTGCAGGGGCGTTTCCGCTATTGCGAATGATAAACGTATAGGTCACAACACCGTTCTCCGCTACGGGCACGGGACTGATGCTCTTGGTAATATCAAGCACGGGCTCGGCAATGGGGGTAACGGTTTCGGTTACGACCAAAGGGGTGGAGATGCCACCGCCCGAGACGGTTGCAGTGTTTACAATACTGTCTGTCTCACCAAGGGGTGCAAAGGCGTTGACGTTTGCCTCATAAATGAGCACCATATTGCTGTTTGCGGGGAGTGTGATATCGCTGACTACGAGGGGAGGACCTGCCTCAACGGTGGGGGCTGCTTGCAGAACCCCGTTGATATAGAGGCGAACAGAGCCATCCTTATAGGTCAGGGGATAGAGCGTGGTCTCGCCAAACGTGTAGGCACCGAGGTTGTCGCTCACGGTGATGCCGCCTATGGGAGTAGCTCCTGCGTTGACTGCGCTGATGACGTAGGTGACGTCACCGCCGGGGGTATAGGTGGTGGTTACGGCGGTTTTGTTGGCGGAAAGCACCTCCAAAACCTCGCCTACCGCAACGTTGGAGTTGATGGTTGCGTTGTTATATGATAACTGCGCCTGATTTGTAAATTGCGCCATAATTTCTCCTTTTTTCTCATTATTTGAGGTTGTATAACCTCACTACAGTGTATGCAAAACAGAGAAAAAGGGGACACAAAAAGCGGATGCTGTGTGGCATCCGCTTGGATTTTGCATTGTTATTTGTCGGTCTCGGATTCGTAAATGGAGTCCTCGGTAATGGCGGAGAGCACTTCCTTGCTGAAATATTCCAAAGGATCTACCTGAATGCCCTTTACGGTCATTTCCATGTGCAGGTGAGGCTCTTCGGCAATTTCGATCATAGCGCTGTCTCCTACGCAGCCCAAAAGCTGACCTGCTTCTACCTCAGCACCAACGCTGATGCCCTCGGCAAGCTGCTTGGAAAGGTTTTTATAAACCGTTACCGCATCTCCCGTGTGAGAGATCGCCACGCTCCAGCCCATCATAGGGTCTTCCCAAATCTGTGCCACGGTTCCTGCCGCCATAGCGCAAACGGGAGCGGCCTCCTCGGTGGCAATGTCAATGCCCAAGTGTACGCGGTATTCGTTCAACGTAGGGGAAAACACCTGCGTATCCACGCTATGCTTTTTGGAAAGCACACCGCTCACAGGCAGAGCAAACTCGGGAATGGTATTGTTCAGGGTAGGCTTGTCTGTGTTTCCTGTTTCGGGGGGAGGGGTAGTACCTTCGGGCTCGGGGGTGGTAACGGGGGGAGGTGTGGTGCCTTCGGGGAGCTTGTTGGCACGGTTGTTAACGGCAGTGATGATGAGCACAACGGAGATGGAGAGAAGCACGATAATAGCACAAAGGTAAACTGCACGGTTTACGCGAATGTGCTTCAGCTTTTTGAAGAATTGAGAATCTTTCCAGTTCTTTTGCATTTTGATACTCCTTTTGGTATGATGATATTGCGCCCGCGGGGTTGGATGCGAAAAATATCCCACTCGCGCGTCTTGCTGTCTTTATTTTTGCCTTTTGTGGGCGTTTTATGCAGCGCGTGTAATTTTTTTGCAAAAAGACACGCAATTTTCACAAGAAAATCATAGGGGAGTGTGACATTTCTTTGCGCTTGTTCATTGTTTTGTCATATATGTATGTTAAAATATAATTTGAATTATAAATGTGGGAGTGTTTTTTCTCCCGAATGAGTCAGAAAGGATCGTACCCTCTCATGATAAAAATTGAGCATCTTGTAAAAAATTACGGCACCACCTGTGCTGTGGACGACATCAGCTTTTCGGTTGAAGAAGGCGAGATCGTTGGCTTCTTGGGCCCCAACGGTGCGGGCAAGAGTACCACGATGAATATTCTTACCGGATATCTTTCTTCCACCTCCGGCAAGGCTTGCATTGCGGGCATTGATATTCTCAGTGACCCCATTGGCGCAAAAAAGCTGATCGGATATCTCCCCGAGCAGCCTCCCCTCTATTTGGATATGACCGTTGGGGAATACCTCAACTTTGCATACGACCTCAAGTGCTGCAAGCTGGAGCGCGCCGAGCACATCGAAAAGATCTGCGAAACGGTAAAGATCAGCGATATGTACCACAAGGTCATTCGCACGCTTTCCAAGGGCTACCGCCAAAGAGTAGGCATTGCGCAGGCGTTGATCGGCAATCCCAAGGTCATCATTTTTGATGAACCCACGGTAGGTCTTGACCCCAAGCAGATCATTGAGATCCGCAACCTGATCCGCAGCTTGGGCAAATCGCACACGGTCATTCTTTCCACCCACATTCTGCAAGAGGTACAAGCTGTTTGCGACCGCATCGTTATTATCAACAAGGGCAAGATCGTTGCAAACGAAAAGACCGAGAACATTGCAAACGTTATGAGCCAAAACCGCCGCTTTAACGTTAAGATCGTAGGTCCTCAAAAGGATGTGCTTGCAATGCTTCGCTCCATGCCCGGCATCAGCTATGCCGAGGGCTTGGCAGAGCGCGACGGTGATGCGTACTCTTATATGATCGAGAGCGATGCGGGCATCGACATTCGCAAAAAGCTGTTCTATCAGCTTGTGGAGCGCAACTGGCCGCTGGTCGGTATTGAATCCATGGGCATGAGCCTTGAGGATATCTTCATTTCGGTTGTCGACCATTCGGAAGAAAAGAAGACGCTGGGAGCTACGCGTGAGCGTGTAGCCCGCAAGAACCGTCGCTCGCAGGCTGCTAACCAAGAAAAAGAAGTGGGAGCCGCCCTTGTTGCCGACGCAGAGCGTCAAAGAGCCGAAGCCGCCAAAAACATCAGCGAGGATGTTGACGACGAGTAAACCTTATCCGTGCTCGGATCTACTCATTAAGAAAGGAATTTCTGTTTTATGTTTGCCATTTATCGTAAAGAGTTATCCTCTTACTTTATCAACCCCATAGGATACATTTATTTGGGTATCTTTTTGGTGTTCTCGGCTCTGCTTTGCTGCTACACCACCATTATTGCAGGCACCTATAACACGAGCCAATATTTCTTTTACCTCATCATTTCCTTTGTCGTTCTCATTCCGCTTTTGACGATGAGACTGTTTGCAGAGGAGAAAAAGATGCGCACCGAGCAAATGCTGCTCACCGCACCCGTTACCATTACGGGCATGGTGCTTGGCAAGTATTTTGCCGCTCTTACGTTGTTTGTTGGTGGCGTTCTGCTTTCCTGCATCAACTTCATTCCTCTGTACGTTATCGCAAGTGCTGAGCGTGCGGGGGCGGATTATTCGCTCACGCATATCGGCCCCGTAACGGGACAGATCGTTGGCTCTCTGATCGCTCTCATCCTTTTGGGTGCGGCACTGATCGCCATTGGAACCTTCATTTCCGCCCTGACCGAAAACCAGCTTTCCGCTGCGGTCATCACCATTGGCGTTATTGCCGTTATGGTGCTGCTCAACGTGTTTAATATGCTTACCGATGCTGCCGGACAACCTATCATCGGTAGCTACGCTGTTCGTTTTGTTATTGATTGGGTGTCGGTGCTTAGCCGCTATTCCAACTTCAGCGCAGGTGTGTTCGATTACGCAGCGCTCCTGTATTACGCATCGCTGTCGTTTGTATTTCTCTTCTTGACCGTGCGCGTTTACGAAAAACGTCGTTGGGGTTAATGCCCGGGAGGAAGCACCTTTATGAAAAAACGATTCATACGCAACAAAAAAGTGCGTTATGCCACAGTAGCGGCAGTTTTGACTGCTATGGTTATTCTGGTTGCCGTGCTTGTCAACGTTGTGGTGTCCTCGCTGGTGGAGCGGTATGCGCTTTACACCTCTTTAACGCCCACGCTGGCATTTGACGTCACCGAGGATTGCTACACGGTTTTGGAGGAAAGCTTCAATGCCCACAAAAGCGCGAACGGGACGTTGCCCGATATTGAGATCTTGTTCTGCGACCTCGAGGATTCCGTAAAGGCAGAGGGACACGAAAACTATTATCTCTACTACACAGCACGCGCTTTGGCAGAACGCTTTGAGAACATCAAGCTCAAGTTTTACGATATCTATATTGATCCCACGCCTGTAAAGCCTTATACGGTCAGCATCCATCCCTTAACCGGTGAGGAGCTTGTTACACAGCTCAACAGCTCCAGCGTTATTGTTGTTTGCAACAATTACCACCGCGTTTACAAGTGGACAGATTTTTATGTGTTTGCCGATGATACAAGCGTGGAGCCGTGGGCTTACAGCGGCGAGCGCAAATTGAGCTCCGCCCTGATGCACGCCATCGACGACGACCCGCGCATTGCTTGCTTGCTTACAAACCACGGCGAGATTGCCTACGATTACGAGCTTTTGACCATTCTTGACGATGCAGGCTACACGGTGGTTTATATGGACCTTTATAAGGACCCCATTCCCGCAACCTGCGACGTCATTATCAGCTACAATCCCAACACCGATCTTGTATCGGATGATCTTTCCGATATTTCCGAAAAAGAAATTCTGGATGCCTTTTTGGCACAGGACGGACACTCCTTCTTCCTCTTTTTGGAGAACGGAACACCGCATATGCCCAACTTTGAAAGCTACATTAAGGAGTGGGGCATTGAGACAGAATATGCAAAGAATACGACCACGGGCGTTTCCCATCGCTATATGGTGCAGGATACCTCGGGCTCTCTGACCTCCGACGGCTACACCATTTACGGTCACGCCGAGGATAGCCGTTTTGTTGACCCCGCAAACGAGTACGTTGTGTTTGGCAACGCAACCGCTCTCTCGGTAACGGGAGAAGGGTATACCGCACGCGAGGACGGCACCTACGTCAGTATGAACGGTGAGCGCACGCTCTATCCCTTGTATCGCAGCAGCGATAAGACCCTGCATTGGGCAAACGGACAGGTTGTTGACGGCGGCTCCTGCATTTTGATGAGCCTGACCGAGCAACAAAATGCCGCGGGCACCTCTCACGTTGGTGTGGTATCGTCGGTCAACTTTGGCACGCGCGAATACCTGCAATCCGCCGTTTACGATAACGGTGACGTATTGCTTACTCTTTTTGAAGAGATCGGTGAGCGCTCCTCTCCCGTAGGGCTTACCATCAAGCCCTTTGCATCCTATGATATCAGCACCATTACCACCGCGCAAATGCTGCGTTGGACGGTTACTTTGGCATTGATCCCCGCAATCACCTCGCTGGCGGTTGCAGTAATCGTGCTTGTCCGTCGCCGCCGCGCATAAGAAAACCCCGAAGAAAGGAAAAAACAGATATGAAACTCGGAAACGGATGGGAGCGCAAGCTCCGTCACGGCTCCGCCTCATTGGGACTGTGCATCATCGTGCTTGTTGCCGTTCTGCTCCTCAACGTTGGTATGACGGCACTTTGCACCACCCAGCATTGGTTTATCGATCTGACACCGCAGTCCACATATACCGTCTATCAGGAGTTCAGCAATCTGCAAAAGCAGTGCGGACTTTACACGCTGATGGATGAGACCGTCGGATATTTAGGATATATCATTGACCAAGCCAACAGCGATCGGGAAGAGCCCGTAGAGGTAGAGATCATCTTTTGTGCCGAGCCCGACCAGCTGATCGGAACAGAGTCTATGCGCTATATCTATTACACCGCGCTGGCGCTGCAAAAGCAGTTCCCCAAAACCATTACGGTTTCTTGGCGCGACGTTTGGAGCAACCCCTCCTCGGTGGATATGTACCGCAGTACCTCTTATTCCACTATTTATCCCTCCAATATCATCGTAGCCAGCGGCACCGAATTCCGCGTCAGCTCGGCGCGTGCCTTTTATACCTACGACTCCGATAGCGCCTCTGACGTGCCGATCGGTTATAACGGACAAAAGCAGTTCGTCAAGCAGATCCTTGACGTTACGGGTGCCGAGGCTCCCATTTGCTGCCTGACCGTTAACCACGGCGAGCCCTTTGCCGATTGGGATCTGAACGATCGCGAAAATTGGCCCGAATACAGCGAGTTTATGAACGTTATTGAGGGCGCGGGATATGAAATTCAATTTTTGGATCTGGCAAACGGTGAAATTCCCGAAAACTGCCGCTTGATCTTGACCTTTGATCCGCAAACCGATTTTGTATCGGCGTTTGGCAATGAAAGCGTAACGGTCTCCGAAACCAAAAAGCTGGATGCGTTTTTGGATAAGGCGTATTCCTTTATGGTATTTATGGATGCCGATACACCGCACCTGCCCAACCTTGAGGAGTATTTGAACTTTTGGGGCATTGAATATCAACGCGCCAACGGTCAAAACGCAGCAGGAGAAACGGTCAAGGGCAATTATGCAATTGTGGATTCCGCAAACGCACTCGACGGCACGGGCAACTCCTTTATTGCACAGTATCCCGTTGGCAGAGGCATTGGTGCCGCTTCTATAAGCGACATCATCTCCTCGGGAAGTGAACCCAAGGTCATCTTCGGCAATGCAATCCCCGTGGCATATTCCTCCACCTACGATCGTGGCTACGTAATGGCTGACGAGAAAAACGGTACTCCCGCATACACCTACGCCTATGCGAGTAGAGACGGTTGGAACCGTATGATCTACGACATCTTCCGTGCGGGAACCTCCGAGGCACCTGCAAACTACTCCGTGAAAGCAAACGGAGAGGCGTTGACGGATGAGCACGGCGTACCCATGGGCGGCTCGGGTATCTTTAACGTGATGACGCTTTCTGCCGAGCCTCGCACGGTAAGCGAGGGCATGGGATATACGACCGTTAATCAACCCTCCTTTGTATGTGCCGTCGGCTCTACCGACTTTGCAAAAAATGCACTTCTTGGCAGCACCTCTTACGGCAACACCGATGCGCTCCTTTCTATTTTGCGTTACGTTGGCAGAGAGGTCAATCCCGTAGGACTGAGCTTCCTCGCGCTTTACGATATGCAGATCGATACCGAGCAGCATATGCAAACCGATAGCACCACAGGGGCAACCTCTATCGCTCCCGGTATTATCACATGGACGGTCGTTCTCGCCGTTTTGCCCGCTCTTACCATGACGGTGACAGGCGTTGTTGTTTTGGTTAAAAGAAAAACACGCCGCGGTGCATAAATTTGAGATTTTGAAGTAGGTTTTCAAAGAAAGGGAAACAACTAACCAATGAAAACAGGAACCATTATCAACCTAATATTTGATGCCAACCGAGGTAACGTCTCGCAGCTGAGCCGAGAGGGTATTGTTGGAGAGCCGTTTGGTGCACTTCCGACCCCCACTCGCCGCGGGTACACCTTTGGCGGTTGGTATCACGGTGACGTGCTTGTTACCCCCGATGCGCTCATTGAAGCGGATGAGGACATTCTTCTGGTTGCCCGTTGGGAAAAAGCCGCACCCCAAAAGGATAAAAAGCGCTCGATGATAAAGCGCCAAAAAATTGCCATTGTTGCACTTGCGGCGGTTGCAATTGCCCTGATCATCACCTTTGTTATCGTTTCGCAGCTGATCTCCGTTTACACCTTTGTGGATAACTACACGGTGGACGGCGTGGAGTACAGCGACAAATACTATATCAAGCGCCAGGATGGCGTATATAAGCTTTTTGATGCCGACGGCAATCTGATGGATACCAACGGTGTGTTGGCAACCGTCTTTATTGCAAAGGGAAGCGGAAATCAATACAGAATAGACCCCGAAACAGGTGCACATACCCTGCGTGCAACGGTTGACGCAGAGGATGGCGAATACACCACGGGTACTACGCTTTTGATGTTCCCGCAAATTCTTTCAAGCGATTTTTATTCCATTACAATGAAGAACGAGCAGGGCGGTGATTACACGGTTTATCGCACCGCGGGCGGCATTAAGATCAAGGAGTTTGAAAAATCGAATTTGGAATTCGACCAGGATCTTTTTGCACAGCTTTGCTTCTCCTGCGGTTATATGCTTGCCAACCGCAAAATGGGAGCCAATTCGAGCGATCCGCTCATTCCTCGCTTGCCCGACGGAACGATCGACTATTCGGTTTACGGTCTTGATACTCCGCAGGCGACCTACACCATCAGCGGTCTGCTTTACAAAAAGAATGCCGATGGCAGCGATATGATCAAAAACGGCAAATACGTTCTTGATTACGATGAGGACGGCAACCCGCAGCCCGACCCCAAAAAGACCTACACCGTTCACATTGGCGACCCCATTCTCTCGGGAGCGGGCTATTACGTTCGCCTTGAGGGCAGAGGCTCGGTATATATCGTTACCACCGACTATATTGAAGCAACTATTCTGCAGCCCATCGAGGAGCTTGTGGTTCCGCGTGCGGTTTTCCCCGTATCGGTCACTTACCACAGCATGGGCAAGGATTTTCTCCTTGGGCACCTTCCCACCTGGCAGGAAGGCGACTATGAGCTCGAAACCATCGTTTCCTTTACCTACTCCGAGCTTGAGGAGCGCATCAACACAATGAATTCCACGCGCCCCTATCTGCCGGGCATCAGCGTTATGTCGGGCTACCACATCAACGAAAACAGTGCCATTTCGGTGTTTGAAGCCTTTTACTCCATTGAATGCATTGCCTGCAAGCGCATTGGCTTGACTGCCGAAACCATGGCGGAGTTTGGCTTGGATAAAGACGTTTACTATCTCACGTACTCCACCTTCTCGGGCAACGTAGATGAAAACGGTGATAAGCTTTATGCTACAAACGAGCTTTTCATCAGCCAAAAAACGCCGCAGGGAACCTACTACGTGGCGGCAGTTCCTTTCAATATGATCGTAGAGGTAGACCAATACTACCTTTCCTTCCTCGAATGGGACTATATGAAGTGGTACAGCGAAGCATTTATTTTCCACAACGTTGCCTACGTTCGCGATATCAAATTTGAATTCAACGGCGAGGCGTTCAATCTTCCCACCGACAAGACCTTTGATTTTGATCTTGACAATTCGCTCAGCTATGCGTACTACGTAAACGAAAAAGGCGAATTTAAGGGCATCAACCTCTCCGAGGGCAAGGTCTATATCGAGGGCGACAAAAAAGTCTACAAGGTAGGCAACAAATCCTATGACATTGTAGCCGAAGTCGATCTCGATACGGTAAAGGTCGTCAGCAACAAGGATATTATTCTCGATCCCACGCTTACCGACGTTGCTTACGTGCAGGAGAGCTTCTATTACACAAACGCGGCAGGTGAAAACGTAACCGTCTCTCCCGATTACGTTACAAAGATTATCGAGTTCGATATCGACCGCGACGAAAACGGCAAATATCTTGGCGGACATTATTACTACGTTGACTTGGATCGCAACGAGCGTATTCTCGTGAACCGCAGTTTGAACGATCCCGTTTACCGCTACACCTACAAGGGCAAAACATACGAGGCGACCCTCGGTGTGAATGCCTCTGGCCTTTTGGTCTCCTGCAACGGAGAGCTGCTGGAATACAACATTTCCGATACGGGCATAGGCGACGACGGACAAGAGAAGTACGGAACCGTTACGGCAACCGACAACTTCCGCAAGCTGCATCTGCAATTGCTCTACTTCTCGCTGATGGGTGACGTAGATCCCGTTGAGTTTGAAGCGGCTATGGGAATGAGCGTTGAGGACTATCTCGCAAGCGCCGATAAAAAGCCCATTGCAACCATTTCCACCCACGTTGAGGACTACGCAAGAGCACTCAACGGCTACACCTATTACGATAAGAACGGTGAAGAGATCCGCCACTATGACGAAAATCTCTCGCAATATCTGGAATACAAATTCTATCAATATTCCGATTGGAAGGTTCTTGTAACCGTAGAGCTGTTTGAAAAGAACGAGAACGGCGAATTTGTTACCACCTCTCCCGATGGCGTGGTTGGCAAATTCTACGCTTCCACCTCTCTTTTGAACAAGCTCGTCAAGGATATCGACCGTCTCCTCAATGCGGAGTTGATCGATAGCAGTAGCAAACACTAAATAAAAAAACAGCCGAAGAAGCAAATCTTGCTTCTTCGGCTGTTTTTATGCGTTTAAGGTTTTAATAAATACGATCAAATCATCAAAATCTCCGTGCGGATAAACGGAAATATCAAGGTTTTTGGGATTGATAATGCAATCGGTCAAAAGGAATACGCGGCAACCGAGTTGTTGGGCGATCATATCTTCGCCAACGTCGTTGCCAACCATCAGGCACTCCTCGGCGGTAACGCCCATTTTTTGCATCACGTCACGGTAATAATCGAGGTTTGGCTTGCAAAAACGGGAATTTTCATAGGTGGTGTAAAGCTCAAAATCCGAGGGGGAGAGCCCTGCCCAAGCAATGCGACGCTCGGTTGCCATTGCGGGAAAAATGGGGTTGGTGGCAAGTGCTGTGCGCAAGCCGCAAGCCTTTACGGTGTCAATGACCTCGCGTGCGGCAGGTGTGTAGCCGCAAGAGGTGCGGACATTGTCAAAATCCTCGCGATAAAAGGCGGCAAAAAGTTCTTCGTCCTGACGTGCCGCTCTTCCGTAGGATGCCTCAAAGCCTGCCCAAAAACGCTCCTCGTTGATCACGCTGCCATCATTCTTTACCATAGCGGCAGTGCCTTGCCAAATGGCATCGATCAGCTTTTGCGGCTCATAGCCGTGGGGGGCTAAGCGACGGGCAAGACCGCCAAAATATGCCTTGATAAATTCGTTCATATCCATTGGCAGCAGCGTACCGTCAAGGTCAAAGAGTACGGTGGTTATTTTCATACGGTCTCCTTTTCATTTGGGAAATGCTCGGGAACGTCAGCGGGGACGTCCTCGTCATTTGGAGTGGTTTTTAAGAAATAAAGCATAAAGGGGATTGATACAAGTCCCGTAATAACGTCAGCGGTGGGCTGCGCCAATTGAATACCCGTCAGCCCCAAAAGGTGATGCAGGATCAGCAATACGGGAATGAATATCGCGCCCGAGCGCAAGAGCGAGAGGAGCGAAGCAATGCCCGCGCGACGAATGCTTTGATAGAGCATATTCACGGGAACGGAAAGGGAAAGGAACAAAATGCCGACGGTGGCATAGCGCAGTGCAGGCACGCCAATGACGCGCACCTCGGGATGCTCTTGAAACAGATAAACAATAGGCTCTGCAAAAATAAAGCCGAGAGAAGCGAGCACGCTCAACAGACAAAAACCAAACACGGTGGTAAAAATCAAGCCTTTTTTTACGCGGCGATATTTTTTTGCCTGATAGTTAAAGGATGCCACGGGCTGAAATCCTTGACCGATGCCAAGGCCAACAAACATAACAAGAGAAGAAAAACGGTTAACAACGCTCATTGCGGCAATGGCAGCATCGCCAAATGCCTTGGTCAGATTGTTCAAAATACCGCCCGAAATGGAATTGAGTCCTTGACGAATGAGAGAGGGGAAGCCGACCTTGCAAATATTCAAGTATTCTCTTACGTCGCGGCTGATAGATCGAATGGAGATCGTGCTTTGCGCCATACGCAGGTAGAGGAACAAAAGAATTGAGAAGCTGATGGCTTGTGAAATTGCGGTTGCCATTCCCGCGCCAAATACGCCAAGATTGCAAACGCGAATGAGCAAGAAGTCACCAAAAATATTCAAAATGCCGCCCGTAGTCAGTCCGATCATTGCATAAAAGGCTTTGCCCTCGTAGCGCAAATTGTTGTTGAGTATCAAGGAGCCGATCATAATGGGGCAGGCGGTCAGCACCCAAAAGCCGTAGTCGCGCGCATAGGGAAGAATGGTCTTGGTGCTGCCCAAAAGGCGGAGCAGAGGGTCAAGGAAGAGAAGTCCACCCACAGAGAAGACCAAACCGATGCCAATGCCCGTAAAGAAAGCAGTGGAAACAAAGCGCGTAGCGCTTTTGGTGTCCTTATCTGCCAAAGCCTTGGAAACAAAAGTTCCCGAGCCGTGACCAAGCATAAATGCGATTGCTTGGATAATGGATTGCAGAGTGAACAAAATGCCGGTTGCCGCTTGTTGACTTTCGCCAAGAGCGCCAACAAAATAGGTGTCTGCCAAATTGTAAATGCCCGTAATGAGCATGGATATTGTCGTTGGAATGCCAAGCCCCACGATCAAGCGAGCCACAGGGGTCTCGGTCATCTTTTTGTAATAAAGGTCTGCTTGCGTCATAAAGTACTCCTCGCCATAATGATCACCCATTATTATACAAACAAATCACAGAGAATTCAACAAAAAAATGTAAATATTCTGTTTTCGCCAACAAAACTTCCAAAAAAATGCAAAAAAAGAATGAAAATTGAAAAAGTCCGAGAAAAAGTTGGTGTGAGCACTTGACAAAAGCATAGCTTTCGTTGTATAATAAAACAGAAGATGAATTTTTGAAAGGGGTTCCGTTATGGGTTCTGTTTTCTTTGAGATTCTCAACGCGGGCGGCTATGCACGCGCTCTGGATCTTATCGCCGAAAAGGTTTCGTTCCTTGCAACAACCATTAAGCTTCCTGCTATTGCTATGCTCGTAGTAGGCGCAATTATCGCAATTTTGGTTGGTACATTGGGATATAAGTACATCAAGCTGCTTTCCACCGTTTGCTTTGCTGTTGCCGGCTACGGCATTGGTGAGGCTCTCTTCAGAACAGCAAGCAATAGCTTTGGTTGGAAGCTTCCCGACTACGCAGGTATCATTGTAGGCGTTGTTCTGTTCGCTTTGCTGGGCTTTTTGGCATTCAAAAAGATTGCATTTGCTATGTTCGGCGTAGCTTGCTTTGCAGGCTTTGTTATGATGTATCTGTTCCTGCCTAACTATGTAATTGCAATTGCAGTTGGCGCAGTTGTAGCAATGGTATCCATGTATTTTGTTCGCTATGCGTTCGTTATTATTACTTCTTGCGCAGCCGGTGCTGTGCTGATGGCAATGATCTCGGCAATGGCTCCTCAGGTAGCTCTGTTGCAGCTGGGTGGTCTCATTGGCAAAATTTTGGCTATTTCCGCAGCTCTCATCTTTATGTCCGTTCAATTTAGCGCAACCAAAAAGGAATCCAAAAAGTTCCAAGGTCCCAGAAGAGTAAAGATCCGTCGCGTATTCGACGCTTGGTGATGCGATTTGCGCAGAACAAAAGCAACACGCAAAAAAGAAATTCGGCTCAACGAGAGTCGAATTTCTTTTTTTGAAAAAACTTTATCTTTTTTTGCAAAAGGGCTTGCAATTTGCTCAAATCTATGATATAATATTGAGCGTTGCAGAAAACTGCACACAGGGGTATAGCTCAGTTGGTAGAGTACTGGTCTCCAAAACCATGGGTCGTGGGTTCGAGTCCTTCTGCCCCTGCCAATAGAAAAGGGAACGCAATCGCGTTCCCTTTTCTTTTGGCAGGGGCAGAATGTTTTGAAAAATCGCGCGCGAGGCAAAGCCGAGCCGTGGCGAATTTGCAAAGCAAATTTGCGACGAGAGAGCCGCAGGCGAACGAGGCTTGGTTCAGAGTCCTTTTGCAAAGAGCCCCTTGCAATCCTTTTGCATTTGTGCTATAATACAATCAGAATTTTTATCACATCAAAAGGAAACCCTATGAAACTTTACGCTCCTACATATTACAAAAAATTTCGATGCATAGCAGATAAGTGCGAGCACAGCTGCTGCATTGGATGGGAAATTGATATTGACGACAACACACTCCAAAAATACAAGCAGCTGAAAAGCGGCTACGGGGCTGCCATTAAAGAGAGTATTTCTATGGAAGATACGCCGCACTTTCGGCTTTGCGAGGGTGAGCGATGCCCACATCTTGACGAGCGTGGGCTTTGCAAAATTATTCTTGGTGTAGGCGAGGATTATCTCTGCGATATTTGCCGCGAGCATCCAAGGTTTTATAATTATACAAACGTTGCAGAGGTTGGCGTGGGAATGTCCTGCCCCGAGGCTGCAAGGCTCATTCTTTCCTCTGCCGACTTTGCGCAAATGGAAGAGGTGGGGACGGTTGCCGACTTTACCGACGACGTTCCGTTTGACGGATGCGCCGCGCGAGGTGAGCTGTATGCAATGCTCGAAGAAAATGATTACACAACCGCGCTCGAAAACATCTACCGTGCGTATTCTATCGACGCGGGCGAGGATGAGCAATGGTTAAAAACCTTGGTGTCGCTGGAATACCTTGATGCCTCCCACAAGGAATTGTTTATGTGTTACACATCGGCTCGTCGCCCCGCGAGTGGGGAAGCGGACGAATATTTAAAACGCTTTTTGGCGTATTTCGTTTACCGTCATTGCACCGAGTCTATTCACGAAGCGGAATTTTGCACGCGCCTATCTTTTTGCCTGTTTTGCGAGCGACTGTTTGCATCGCTGATAGCTGAGCGAGGGGCAAGATCCTTGCAAGAGATTGCTACCTTGGCAAGCATCATTTCCGAAGAGCTCGAATACTCCGAGGAGAACACCTGGACTCTGATGGGGTAAAAATGATTTTGCTTGCAAAACAGTCTGTTGTATGCTATAATAAAATTAAGAAAGAGAAAGCACTTCTATCAAAACAGAAAAATCAAGTATGTGAGGTTGTATTATGAACCATTTAGAGAAGTATATAAAAAAGGTCGTAATTCTGTGCATCTTGGAAATTATTGCGTTGTCCTTTGCCATAGTATACGGGCTTGAAAACGGTTTCAAATTGTGGAATTGGTTGGTCATTATTATAGGTGCTCTGATATATTTTGTTTTTACAATCGTTGTTATCATAAAGGAAAATAAGGGCATAAAAAAAGTAAGCAAAGAGGAATTAGCGGTTACCGATTTTTATAGAGAACAGGCTCGGCTTATTTTGAATGTGATTGATGAATATTTGAATACCAATCAAAAAGTAGCAAATGATTTAAGGCTATATTGGCCTTTCTACAAAGGTCTGCTAAAGAGAATCGCTAACGGCAAAAAATATGCTGTAAAAAAGGACTACGAAATAATAGAGCAACTTGCCGTTTGGCAAAAGGAAAATTATGAGGACGCATTTTTGCTCAATATTTATGATGTATTAACAAGTAACTTGATTTGAATTGATTTATTCAATTACAAAGGATTCAAAAGGAGACACCACTATGACACCGAAAGAACAATGCGAAATATTGCTTGAAAAATTGCTCCCATTCGCAGAGCAGCAAATGAAAAAGTACCGCGAGTTTTATCCGTTTGCAGCAGTCCTTTTAGAGGACGACACCGTAGAGCTGACTGCGAGCTACGATGAAAACGAGCATCCCGAATCGAAAGCCGTTCTTGAGGATTTGAAGCAGATTCACAAGAAGCTGGCAGTCGAGGGGAAGATCAAAGCCAGTGGAATTGTTTGGAATGCAGGTGTGAATTCTGCAGACGGAAAAGCGATCGACGCCATTATTGTCAGCTTGGAGCACAAGGACAATTATTCGGTGATCGTTGGCGAGCCCTATAAGGTCGGGCTTTTTAAAAAGATCAGCTTTGGCAATTTGTTTGCTATGGAAGGAAAGCACGATATTTTCTAAATTTTTACGTTTCTATTCATACTCATTTCATACCCAGAAAGGAGCCTTGCTATGTCAACCAAATCGAGCACGTTTAAAAAGGTCATCAAAATTCTGCTCACCGTAGCCATCTGCATTGCAACGCCGTGGGTATTATTGTTTGCATTGGTGCTGTTTGCGTTCGGTGCGCCGCAATGGGGCATTTTACTCTGTTTTTTCCCGTTTGTCATTCCCGCTATTTGGATCAAGAGAAAAAAGCCCTATCTCATTACTTACGTCTGCTTGTTTTTGGCAGTTCTTGTTTGCTGCGGTGTGCAATGGGGCATTGCGGAGTATGAAAGAAGCATCACCATTGACGTTGCGCCCAACATCAACGTGTATGAGTATCTCCCCTTTGATGAAAACTCTAAAATTGTAAAGATTGATAGCAAAACGCTCAAATTTAGTGAGGATGACGAACTGCCGCGCATTGACGGTGCATCGGCGGCGTTCCCCGTATATTCGGCATTCATTAATGCGGTGTATCCCAACACAAAGGAGACTGAGCTGTGGGGCAATGTGTTCCAATATAACAACACGGTTGGTGGCTATATTGAGCTTGCCAAAAAGAACACCGATATTTTTATTGGCGCATATCCCTCAAAGGATCAAATCACCTATGCCGAAAAGTGCAACACAGAATTCGTTTACACGCAAATTGGTTGGGAAGCGTTTGTGTTCTTCGTTCACAAAGATAATCCCATCAACTCCCTGACCACCGAGCAGATCAAGGGCATCTATTCAGGTGAGATCACAAACTGGAGTCAGGTTGGCGGCAGTGATGAGGAGATCATTCCGTTCCAACGTGACAACAATAGCGGTAGCCAAAGCATGATGATCCGTTTTATGGGTGACACGCTCTTGATGCAAGCCGAAACAAAGGTCATTCAAGGCATGGGTGCCGTTGTGGAAGAGGTGGTCGACTATCAAAGTCGTGCAGGCTCTATCGGATATTCCTTCCGCTATTATCTCGAAGGCATCGTGCAAAACCCAGAGGTCAAAATGATTGCCGTTGAGGGTGTTGCGCCTACGGCAGAGAATATTCGAAATAACACTTATCCCATTGTGACTCCCGTTTATGCTGTAACGTATGAGAACAACCCAAACCCCAACGTGGCACGCCTTGTTGAATGGATACTTTCCGATGAGGGGCAGTACATCATTGAAAAAAACGGCTACGTAGGCATGAAAAAAGACGATTGAGAAATCAATCGTCTTTTTTGATATTTACTGTACGATCTGTACTTTTAGCAAATTGGTCGTACCCTCAATGCCAAGGGGAACACCTGCAGTAATAACGGCTTTATCGCCACGAACAACCAAGTCGTTTTGTTTTGCACAGTCAATGGCGTGGGTAAAGAGTGCATCGGTGTTGTTTTGGTGAAGTGCCAGAACGGGAACGACACCCCAAGAAAGGGAGAGCTGGTGGAAGGTTTTGATCTCGGGGGTTGCGGCAACGATCATTTGCTGCGGGCGGAATTTTGATACGCGTCTTGCTGTCAGTCCCGAGGTGGTGACCGCAATAATCACCTTTGCACCAACGTCGCGCGCGGTGGTCGCGGCGGCATCGCAAATGGCGTTGGTTACGTCGGTAATATCGGAGTCATATTTGATGCCGCTATACATATCCATATCAAAGGCATCCTGTTCGGCTTGCTCGGCGATCTGTGCCATAACCTTAACAACAAGGGCAGGGTGGTCGCCTGCGGCGGTCTCGCCCGAAAGCATAACGGCAGACGTACCGTCAAAAACGGCGTTTGCAACGTCGGTAATCTCGGCACGCGTGGGCGTGGAAGAATGGATCATAGACTCGAGCATTTGCGTCGCGGTAATAACCATTTTACCCGATTGGTAGCACTTGCGAATAAATCTCTTTTGGAGTCCGGGCAGGCGTTCAAATTCAACCTCAACGCCCATATCTCCACGCGCCACCATAATGCCGTCGCAGTGACGCAAAATGGCATCAAAATTGTTCACGCCCTCAATGTTTTCAATTTTGGAGATGATCTTAATATTGTGTCCGCCGTGGTAGTCGAGGAACTTGCGCAGCCCAATTACGTCCTCTTTACAGCGAACAAAGGATGCGGCAATAAAGTCAACGTCCTGCTCAATTCCAAAAATAAGATCGGCCTTGTCCTGCTCGCTGAGATAGGGCATATCGATGTGAAAATTGGGAATATTGATGCTCTTGTGGTTGGAGAGCGGGCCGCCTACGTCTACGCGGCAGCGAATGTCGGTCTCGTTGGTTTCCAAAACGGTCAGCGCAACCTTGCCGTCGTCCAAAAGAATACGAACGCCCGCATAGAGCTGACGGGGCAGATCGGGGTAGGTGATCGCCGCGCGAGAAGCGTCGCCCATGCAATCGGTGGTGGTCAGGGTAAAGGTGTCGCCCACCTTAAGCGTGACCTTGCCGCCCTCAAAATCACGCAGGCGAATTTCGGGGCCCTTGGTGTCAAGCAGAACCGACACAGGCAGGTTCAAGCGGTCGCGCACGCGGCGCAGCATAGCAATTGCGTTTTTATGATATTCGTGTGTTCCGTGCGAAAAGTTAAAACGAGCCACGTTCATGCCGTTTTGCAGCATTTCCTGCAAAATATCTTCCTTGAGGCAAGCGGGGCCAAGCGTGCAAACGATTTTGGTTTTTCTCATTATCGTCGATTCCTCTTTCTACATAATTTTTCATTCTATATCCTACCACGAATTTGTTTCTAAACTGTGTACAATTCGAAAGTTTTAAAAAAAAGAGGGGGAACAACGGATAAAAGTGCAGAGTGGAAAAGCACAGAGCAAAAAAGTGCAGAATGTAGAGTTATCGGTTGCCCCTACAGTGAATAATAAGATTTTATGGTAGGGGACGGCGCCCTCGATGCCCCGAAAAACAAACGAATTAGCGTGCGCCAAAAAGCAATCGTTTTTCTCTTGCTTTTTGGTACGGGGTGTGGTATAATGAAAAAAACGCTTTTATGAATGTGTCAAAGGAGGATCTGTATCGTGGGACATTTTATTGAGTTGGTAATGGAAGCACTTTTCGGTTTGGCAAAAGAGGCACCCGAAGAGATGCCCGAAATAGAATACAAAGAGGCTTTTTTAATTCAGCATCCTCGCAAAAAAACACTCGCGAACATTTGCGCCTCATTGATTTGGGTTGCTGTTTTTGCACTGCTTTGGATATTTATCGAGCACGAAACACGGTATCTGTTTTTGATTTTTGCAGTGTTAGGCACATCAATTTTGCTGTTTGCCGTTGAAGCTTTTTCCTATAAATGCGTTGTTGATGAAATTGAAGTTTTGAGAATGTCTCTTTGGTTTTTCAAAAAGAGAATACAATGGTCTGATGTTTCTTGCGTAAGAGTATTGGAAAAAACCAATGAGAAAATGGTTGCCATTTGTCTATACGATATGAGTGGCAAATGGGTAATAGATTTTAACACAGAAATGGAAAACGCGTGGTATGTTGTTAAAATGGCAGAACAAAAGGAAATTCAAGTTCAAAAAATAAGAGATTCCCTAAAGGAGAAAAAAGAACGGTTATAATACCCACATAATTGAAATATACCCCGCCCGCCGATTTCGGTGGGCGAGTTCTAAACGCCAATGCCGCGTTCTCCTTCCACCACTATCGTGGTCCCCCTCCCTCCCGGAGGGAGGCCTATAAGTAGTTCGCACTCGGCGTTTATCTTTGAATTTTTTTCAAAAAAGTATCAAAACACCTTTACTTTTTCGCACGGGCGTGTTACAATGAAGAAAAGAGAAAAAGGAAGGTTTTAATCTATGGACATTCAAATTTACAAAAACCAACTGCAAGAAACCGTGATTGCTCCTATGACAGAATTTATGAACGAGTATGACGATTGCGGCTTTACGCAAAAGCACGTTGCAAAGTGTGAAGCTTTGATTTTAGAATATTTGTCCGCTCTTGAAAAAATCAAAGCCCCAACAAACGCAGAGATTATGAAGCACGTTAAAAAACTTGTTCTGTCTCTCAACAAGCTAAACGAGAAGACCGATTACTGCTTCTTGGAAACCGAGGAAAGAGAAGCGATCTGGGAGATCATTCAAACCTCTGCCGTCGCGTGCGGCTTGGTCGATCCCGAGGACGATATTACAGAAGAGTGGAGAGAATGGTAATCGAATAGTGTTTCAAATATCCCGCCCGCCATTTTGGCGGGCGGTTTGATTTTTTGCAAGAGGGTTACTACTGTTTATCCGCTTTTCGTTTTCTAAAATTTTTAGCAGCGGGGCGTCGGGAAAGTTCTATTAACGCTAAAGGTGTATAAAAAAACAACCTGTCATTCTGAGCGGAGAGCGAAGCTCGTAGTCGAACTTCCGCGGGTTGAGCGAAGCGAACGAGCGGAAGCGCAAGGCGTAGCCGCGGCGGGATATGGCTTAAAATTTTGGTGGCTTGTTAACGGGATGTTACATCGATTCAAAAGCCACCCAAACTCGGTGCCATATCCCTTCGTCGCTATCGCTCCTTGGTTTTGCTCCGTTATTCACTTCGCAAAACTTCGACTACGCAAAACGCAAGCGTTTTTCTCCGCTCAGAATGACATACAGTGGTTTTGCTGGGCTATATAACCGTAAAAAGCGAGCGAGCGCAGCTCGCTTGTCTTAATTTGTGGTGCTTGTTATTCCTTTCATCGAAACGGTTTCTGTAAACCCAATGAAAAATTTTCAAAAAAGACAGAAAACATCTTTACTTTTTTGCGCGGGCGTGTTACAATAAAGTGAAGAATTATAATTTATTATAAAGAGAGGTATCTTTTTATGACCGCAAAGGAACGCTTTATTGAAATTTACAATCAAAATATCACCCGCGAGGGCGCGGACAAGCTGCTTGATTTTTTGCTCAACGGCAGCGATTTTTTCACCGCGCCTGCAAGCACGCGCTATCACGGTGCACACGAGGGCGGACTTGTTGAGCACAGTCTCAACGTCTATGATTGCCTCAAGGATATGATGGATCGCCCCCGCATGAAAGAGGTTTACGGCATCGAATACCCCGAAGAGAGCATTGCAATTGCCGCTCTTTTGCACGACGTTTGCAAGGTCAATTTCTATAAGACAAGCTATCGCAACGTTAAGGATGAGACCGGCAGATGGCAAAGCGTGCCGTATTATACCATTGAGGATACACTCCCTTACGGTCACGGTGAAAAATCCGCTTACATCGTTTCCGCTTATATGCGCTTGACGCGCGACGAGGCGTTTGCTATTCGCTATCACATGGGATTTTCGGGCACCGAGGACCCCGGCAACGTAGGTCGTGCACTTGAAATGTTCCCTCTGGCGTATGCCACCTGCTGCGCCGATATGGAAGCCGCATTCCTGATGGAAGGTAAGCTCGCGGGGGAGAATAAATGAAGCATTACGTCAACCCCACCCACCGCGCGCTGATTCATTTTTGCTACCTTTTGCCTGCAATTTTCGGCATTTTGCTATTTGTTTATGCCGCCGTTCCGCACCTTTGGTTTGTGTATAACGGAGAGGCGTATTCCACTATGAACCTGTTTGAGCTGCAGGAAAACGCGTGGGATTTTTATGAGCAAGTGCAATCGGGCGCAATTGAGAGCAACGAGGCGGTCGTTTGGTTCGAGCAGCTTTTGCCAATCGTTAGCGCGTTGTTTTGGATCTTGCCCATCGTTTATGCATTGGTCGTGGCGATGATCACCGTTTGCTCTATCGTGGCATTCTCCTTTGAGCCTACCACGCGCATTGCAAACCGCACAAAGCGCATCTTGCATTTGATCTGCCCCAATCGCGCAACCTATCTCTTAATGCCGCTTCTGCCGCTTTTCTCGGCACTCTTTCCGCAACTGATGCTTTGGCTTTACCAATGGCAGGGCATGAATATTCGCCTTTACAATTTCTTTTTGGCGGATTGGATCCTTGTGCTCATCTTTGCTGTTGTCAACGCGGTCGTGTTCATTCTTTTGCTGCCCATGCAAAACGAAGCGCATCTTGATATGTTCCGCATTTACAAATCGGGCGCACAAGTAAAGAGACAGGGGGAAGAGCGGATATGAAGCAGACAACCCTTTGTTATCTTGAACGCGGTGACGAATATCTGATGCTCCACCGCACAAAAAAAGAAAACGACGAAAACCACGATAAATGGATAGGCGTTGGCGGCAAGTTCGAGGCGAACGAAAGCCCCGAGGACTGCATGCGCCGCGAGATTTTTGAAGAAACGGGATTTACGGTTACCGATTACCGCTACCGCGGCATCGTGACCTTTGTTTCCGATATTTACGAGCCTCAATACATGCACCTCTTTACCGTATCCGGCTGGACGGGAGAGGCACGCGAGTGCGATGAGGGCGAGCTTGCGTGGATCAAAAAGCAAAAGCTGTTTGACCTGACCCTGTGGCAGGGCGATCGCATCTTTTTGAAGCTGCTTGAAGAGGACGCACCCTTCTTCTCCCTCAAGCTCACCTACCAAGGAGATGAGCTTACCGAAGCCGTGCTGAACGGTAAGATCCTTTAATACCACGATTGCTTAAAACAAAACAAGGAAACCGTTGGCGAACATTCCCGATTATGAAAGTCATTTGTTAGAGAGTTTTTTGGAAAGGGTGCGGGAAAACGCTTTTTTCTCAAAAAAGGTTTTCCCGCAATCTTCCTAAAAGTCTATAAGAAAGGAGCGAACTTATGAAGTTAATACACTGTGCCGACATTCACTTGGATTCACCAATGGAAACAAATTTGTCGGCTGATAAAGCAAGAGAACGCAAGCTGGAGATTCGCTCCACCTTCTCTCGTATGGTGCGTGCAGCTGCCGATGAGGGCGTCGAAGCGATCCTTATTGCAGGCGACCTGTTTGATGGCGCGCGCGTTACCAAGAGCACCGAAAATTACGTGCTTGACCTGATCGCATCCTACCCGATGATCGATTTTTATTATCTTTCTGGCAACCACGATAAGGGCAGTGCACTTGCAAATTCCAATCAGCTGCCTGCAAATCTTTACACCTTTGGCAAGCTGTGGTCTACCTATCGCCGTGGCAACATTGCCATTACGGGCGCGGCAGTCCCTGATGCCGACACGCTTTCCCTGAACCCCGAGGATGTCAACATTCTGCTTTTGCACGGTCAGGAACGCAAAAGTGCGGGCGTGGCGGGTGAGGATATTATCCACCTTGGCAGATTCAAGAATAAAAATATCGACTACGCGGCACTTGGTCACATTCACGAGCATCGCGTTCTGCGCCTTGATGCGCGTGGCGTTGCCGCTTATAGCGGGTGCCTTGAGGGGCGCGGCTTTGACGAATGCGGCACCAAGGGCTACGTGCTGCTTGAGGTTGAGGGCGGTCGTGTTTCGCACCGCTTTGTTCCGTTTGCCATGCGCACGCTCCACACCGTAGAGTGTGACGTTACGGGTTTTACCTCGGAGCTTGACGCAGAGCAAAGAATGCTCGACTCTGTTGCCGATATTGCGGCAAAGGATATGGTCAAGGTCATCCTTACGGGCGCACGCTCTGCCGAGGCAATGCTCGATTTGAGCCATCTGCGCGGCGTACTTGCCGAAAAATTCTATTTTGCAAAAGTCAAGGATGAGACCCGCCTTTCCATCAACGCTGCCGATTATGCCCACGATATTTCGCTCAAGGGTGAATTCGTGCGTCGCGTAATGGCTTCCTCGCTCTCTGAAAACGAAAAAGAACGCGTCATTGCTTGCGGATTTCGCGCATTGTCGGGAGAGGAGCTTGGCTTATGAAACTCTTAAGATTACACATAGAGAATTTCGGCAAGCTACAAAGCTTTGATTTTTCCTTTGAGGCAGGGCTTAATGTTCTACTTGAGGAAAACGGCTGGGGCAAGAGCACCCTGGCGGCATTTATCAAGGCAATGCTTTACGGTATGCCTGCAAGCAGCAAGCAATCGCTTGACGAAAACGAACGCAAAAAATATATGCCTTGGCAGGGCGGCGCGTACGGTGGTAGCCTTGAGTTTTCCACCGCTACGGGCAAATACCGCATTGAGCGCTTCTTTGGCGCAAAGGAGAGCGGCGATAGCTTTACGCTATACGATCTTGCCACCAACTGCGAAAGTCACCGTTATTCCTCTCGCATTGGAGAGGAGCTGTTTGGCATTGATGCCGACGGTTTTGCGCGCACGGTCTATCTTTCTCAGCACGCCATCATCGCCAAGGGAGATAACAATAGCATCACCGCAAAGCTTGGTGACCTGCTTGACGACGTCGACGATATCGGTAGCTTTGACGATGCTATGACGGCACTTGAAAAACGTAGAAAATATTATAAAATGACGGGCGAGAGAGGTCGCATTGCCGATATCGAACGCGAGATCGCATCCCTGCGTGCACAGATCGAGCAGCTTTGCCGCTCCGAGGAAATGATGCACCAAAAGGAAGATGAGCTTGCCTCGCTCACCGAACGCATACGCGAGACGACCGCATCCATTGAAGAAGTGCGTGCGGCATTGCGCCATGCGGGTACCGTTCGCGAAAAAGCCGCATTGCAGGCGCAAAAGGAACGGATGCAAAAGGAGCTTTCCGCACTGGAGGAATCGGCACGCTCTCTTGACGTCCGTATGAGGGGAAAGCATCCCACACCCGAGGAAATGGAAGCGAAGCGACAGCTGCTGAACGGCATTCGCGAAGCGCGGGCACGCGCAAACGAGATCGCATCCATCAGCTCGCAAACCGAAAAATATGAAATTCTGAATCCCGACTTTGCGGGAACGCTTCCCACAAAAGAGGATCTTGCGGCAATGCTTGCCTCAAACCTCGAGCTGCAAAATCTTGCCCACCGCGAGGCGAGCTTGAGCACCGCCCCCCAAAGCCCCTCGGCGCGTTACTTTGCACACAAAGCACCGCCCGCAGAGGCAGAGATCAAAGCACTCTTGGATGCACTTGCGGCCGAGGAAAGCACACGCGGTGCAAAAAAAGCGCAAAAGGGAAGCACAAAGCGCATACCTGCCATCGTATGCTCGGTTCTTGCAGCCGTAGCTTTGATTGTCGCATTTTTCACCACGCCAATATTGTTTGCCATCGCGACTGTTTTGGGCATCCTCTCATTGGTTTTGTTCTTACGCAAAGAAAAAAGCACACCTGATAACTCTGCACCCTGCACTCTGCACTCTGCACTTTCCGCCGCCCGCGAGATGCTCTCTTGCTATGGTATTTCTACCGAGGGCGACTTGCGTGATGCTTTAACCGAGCTTTCGCTTCTATCTCGCCAATGGCGCGAGGGAGAAGCCGCCGAGCAAAAACGCCTCAAGGCACTTGGGGCTCTGCGCGCTCAAAAGCAGCAGCTGTTGCGTGGCTTGCAGGAGAAATTCCGCACGTGGAATATCATCCTGCCCCCCAAAAACGATTACCGTGACGATATCGAGGCGCTCCGCCGCGACCTTTCTCGCATTGGTCGCTCCGCGCTGGAGGCAGAGCAACGTGCGCGTCGACGTGATGCGGCACTTGCAGAGCAAAAACGCCTGCAAGCAGAGCTGACCCCCTTCTTACGCCACTTTGACCCCGACGGCACAATGAAGCCATCGGAGTGCCTTGCAAGCGTGCAAGAATGGGAAAACGAATACCGTCGCCTTACCCGTCGCATTCCCGAGCTGCGCGCAGAGCTTTCACGCTTTGTCAGCGAAAAAGGACTTGCAAATACGCAAGAGCCGACGGCGCCACTTCCCGACGTTGAGGCATTGACCGCCCGTGAGCGAGCATTGCAAAGGGAGGTGACCGAGGCACAAAACCGTCAAGCAGAGCTGAAGAGCCACATTGGTCGACTTGAGACCGACGTGGAACGCTTGCCCGAGGTAGAGGCAACGGTCCGCGCACTTGAGGAGGAGCTTGTTCAAGCCCGTGCCAATAGCACGACCATTGCCAACACCGCACAGTTTTTGGAAGAGGCAAAATCGGGGCTTTCGACACGCTATCTTGCCGATATGCAAACGAGCTTTTCCAATTTGCTTAACACCTTAATGGATGGAGCTGCTCCCGAATCGGTGATGGATACCTCGTTTAAGGTCAAGCTCCGCGAGGGCGGCAAGACCCAGCACCCCGAATCCTTGAGTCAAGGCTGGCGCGATGCCGTGCAGCTTTGCGTGCGCCTTTCTCTTGCCGAGGCACTGTATGCTGAGGGAGAAAAGCCGCCTATCATCCTCGACGATCCCTTCGTCAATCTTGATGCGCGTCGTCTGAGTGCGGCAAAGCAGCTGCTTGCGGCGCTTGCCAAAAAGTATCAGATCTTGTATTTGGTCTGCCACGAAGAACGGAGGTAACTGTGATGAAAACGTTAGGACTTTACATTCACATTCCGTTCTGCCGCTCTAAATGCCTATATTGCGATTTTTGCTCCTTTCCGCGCCAGGATGAAGAAAAAATGGCGGAGTACGTCTCGGCTCTTTTTCGCGATTTGAGGGCGCACGCTCCCGCTTGCCGCGAGTATGTGGTAGACACCGTTTTTCTCGGCGGCGGAACGCCCACAACGCTCCCTGCGTATCTCTTAAAGGAGCTGATGGGCGAAATTTACAAGTATTACAACGTTTCTCCCGATGCCGAGATCACTGCCGAATGCAACCCCGTTACGGGCGAGCGTGAGCTTTTTGCGCGTATGCGCGCGGCGGGCATCAACCGTCTCAGCATAGGGCTGCAGAGCGCGCACGAAAACGAGCTTAAAGCGCTTGGACGTCTGCACAATTTTGAAATCTTTGCCGCTTGCTTTGCAGATGCACGCGCGGCGGGATTTGATAACATCAGCGTGGACGTTATGTCGGGTATTCCGTTCCAAACCCCCGAGAGCCGCCAAAAGACGCTTGAGATGGTTTTGGCACTTGGCCCCGAGCATATCTCTTCCTACGACCTCATCATCGAGACGGGCACGCCTTTTGCGCGCAAGCGGGCAACGCTCTCGCTGCCCGATGAAGAAGCCGCACGCCGAATGTATCTTGAGGGCATTGCCTTTTTGGCAGGAAAGGGATACGCGCAGTACGAAATCAGCAATTTTGCACGCGCAGGGTACGAGTCCCGCCACAATCTCAAATATTGGAACTGTGACCAATATCTCGGCTTTGGCGTTGCTGCATACTCCGATTTTGGCGGTGCGCGCTTTGGCAACTCGCGCGACATCGAGGCTTATATCGCGGGCCGCGATATTACCGAGGAGAGAAGCGTTCCCGATAAAGCCGAGCGCATAAACGAGTACGTGATGCTCCGCTTCCGCCTGTGCGAGGGCGTGGACGCAGCCGCTTTTGAGAGCCGTTTTGGCATCTCGTTTGAGGGGGCGTATGGCAAAAAGCTTGCACCTTATGTCTCGTCGGGGCTAGTTCGATGCGAGGCAGGCAGATATTTTCTTACCCCCGAGGGGATGCTTGTCAGCAACGCCATTCTCTCCGATGTTTTGGATTTTGCATCGCAAAAATAAAAAAGCACTTGACAAGTGCGCGAATTTCGTGTACAATAATGACACATACTATTATTGAAAAAAGAGGATAAAAACATGAACGAAAACGAACGCGAATTTTTCACGCTGGTTGATGAAGACGGCAGCGAGATCGAATTTGAAAAGATCGGTGAAATTACCCTGAACGATAATGTCTACTTTGCAATGATTCCCGCAGAGGCAGCAGAGAACGCAGCACAAAACGACGGCGGCTTTTGCGAGTACGTAGTTCTCCGTCTGGAAAAGGATGAGAACGGTGAGGATACCCTTGTTAGCGTTGACGACGACGATGAGTTCGACAACGTAGCCGACGTATTTGACGATATGTTCTCCGAAGAGATCGACTACGACGGCAACTAAAAAAGATTTATAACCTGCTTAGTGCGTGATGGTTCGGTGATTTGTGAACCTACAAGAGATTAAAGGAGTCTAAGGCAGACGGTGGTTTGCAGACCTCCCGTATGCGTGCATCGATTGACTTGTCTCGGCAGCATAACGGACGTTGGGAGCAGTAAAGCCGTCCCGCGGACACCGCCCTGAACTACAGGGTTCCGACTGCCCGACCACACGGCTCGGCGGGGATTTTAAGAAAAAGGCGGAAATGCAAAGCATTTTCCGCCTTTTTTCTCTCTTTTGTGTAGACAAATGCGGTGTGGCGTGCTATAATATAATAGATAGTATGTAAGGAATGCTTTTGGGAGGTCGTTATGGAGCTTTTGATCTTTTCGGATTCGCACGGTCGTGCCGAAAATATCCAAGTCGCGCTCGAGCGGCAGGTCAAAGCCCCTGATGCCGTTCTCTTTTTGGGCGACGGTGCGCGCGACCTCGATCGCATTTTCCTCTGCGACGTCCCTCTTTGGGCAGTGCGCGGTAACTGCGATTGGTCCTCGTCCGATTTTGCCGACAGAACCGAGCGGCTTTTATACCTCGAAGGGCACACCATCCTCCTTTGCCACGGTCACGAGTGGGGCGTAAAAGGGGGTCTGGGAGCTCTCATCGCGCACGCGGCAGACGTTGGCGCAGATATCGTCCTTTTTGGGCACACGCACAAGCCGACCCTTGAGACCGTTGCCGCGGGCACGCAAATCGGCAAAACCGTGCTCTCTCGCCTGATGTATCTTTTCAATCCCGGCAGCATTGGCTACAATGAGGACGGGGAAGGGTACTCCTTTGGCACGCTGACCTTGCGCGGCGATACCGTTCTTTTCGCCAACGGCAGACTATAAAACAAAAAAGACCGCCAAAGCAGTCTTTTTCGTTTGTGTTTTTATACGGGTTCGCCAACCTCTTGGGCAGTCTCTGCGTTTTCTGCAGCCTCTGCAACAGCTGCCTCGTAAGCGCTGATAACGCTGGACTCCAGCATCCCACGGAACTGTGCGTTAATGGGATGTACGATGTCACGGTAGGTATCATCGGGGTTTTTACGGCTGGGCATTACAATAAAATACTTTTCACGTGCATAAATGACCTTTACGTCGTGAACGGCAAGCTGACCGTCAAACGTAACCGAAACGATTGCCTTCATGGGGCCTTCATCAAACAATTTTCTAACCTTAATATCTGTAATTTGCATTTGTAAATCCTCCGTTGGTCTTTACTGTTGTCATTATTATACAGCATTTTTGTGATTGTTATTCAAACAAAGTCGTATGTTTTTGTGAAAGACACGCGAATGTTTTTGCAAAAAAAGGCGTTTTTGTCACAAAATATCAGGATTTGTCATATAAAACATTAGGGCACGCAGTTGTGCTTAGAAAGGAGAGCGAAAAATGGCTTTAGAAAATACACACTACGGGCACGCGCGCATTGGCGAGATGCTAAAGGACTGCCACAGTATTTTCTTTATTGGAATTGGTGGCATCAGTATGTCGGCATTGGCGCAGATCTCGCTCTCGCTCGGCTACTCTGTCGGTGGTTCGGATCGCTCACAAAATGCACAAACCGCGCATCTGTGCAAAATGGGCATTCCCGTTTTCGCCTCTCACGATGCCAAAAATATCAAAGATTACGATGCCGTGGTCTACACGGTTGCCATTGGGGCGGATAACCCCGAATATCTTGCCGCCAAAGCGGCAGGCAAGCCCTTGCTCTCCCGCGCCGACTATCTTGGCTATCTGATGGTTTCTTATCGCAACCGCGTTGGCGTTGCGGGTATGCACGGCAAGAGCAGCTGCACCGCTATGTGCGCGCAGATCTTCCTTTCCGCAACAGATGCCACCATTCTCTGCGGAGCGGAGCTCCCGCTTTTGCAGAACTCCACCTGCCGCATTGGAAACGAGCAGGAGCACTTTGTTTTTGAGGCTTGCGAATATATGGATTCATTCCTCGATTTTAACCCAAGCCTTGCGGTTATTCTCAACTTGGGAATGGACCACCCCGATTATTTTCAAAGCCTTGAGCAAATTCGCGCATCCTTCCTCGCTTACGCAAGACGTACGGGGGAGAATGGAACCGCCCTTTACAACGCCGACGATGCCCAGAGCGTGCTTGCAATGCAAGATTTTGAAGGTAAGCACGTTACCTTTGGTATCGAAAAGCCTGCCGATTATACGGCACGCAACACAGAGCACGCAGGCGGCGTGACTTCGTTTGATCTCTATTATCAAAATAACCTCTTGTGCCGCATCAAAATGCACGTGTTTGGGCTTCACAACGTCTACAACGCGCTGGCGGCAGCCGCCGCGGCAAGCGTTTGCGGCATCTCCCCCGAGCAGATCGCGGGGGCACTTGCAGCCTTTGTGGGCACAAAGCGCCGCATGGAGCGCAAGGGAAGCTTGAACGGTGCTACTGTTTACGACGATTACGGACACCACCCCGTAGAGATCAGCGCCACGCTTGAAGGGGCAAAGGAGATGGGATACAAGCGCATTCTTTGTGCCTATCAGCCGCACACCTATAGCCGCACCGCAAAGCTTTTTGATGAGTTTGTGCGCGCCTTTGATCTTGCCGACCGCGTCTATTTTGCCGATATTTACGCCGCGCGTGAGCAAAACGTTTTTGGCGTGAGCTCCAAGGGGCTTGCCGAGGCTATTGGGGGCAGTGCCGAATACTGCGGCAGCTTTTCCAGCGTAGCCGAAGCGCTCAAGCGTGACGCACAAGAGGGCGATCTCGTTATCGTAATGGGTGCGGGTGACATTTACAAGGTCTATGACCTCTTGGAATTGCAAAAAGATTGATATTTTTAAAATTCAAGGAGAAAAGAATGAAAAAAGCGATTTTTTCACCCACAAATATATTACTTCCAAAATCCAATTTCGAGTCTTGGTCGGTCATCGCCTGTGACCAGTTTACATCCAACGAGGAATATTGGCAGTCGGTCAAAGAGACGGCAGGGGAGAACCCCACAACGCTCAATTTGATCTACCCCGAGGTATACCTCGGCAAGACCGATGCGGCCGAGATGACCGAAAACATCAACAACGCTATGCAAAAATACGTTGCCGACGGCATTTTTGAGGAATATCCCAACGCGCTCATCTACGTGGAGCGCACCCAACGCGACGGCAAGGTGAGATGCGGTATTGTTGGAGCGGTTGACCTCGATGCTTACGACTACAACGAGGGCTCGACTTCTCGCGTTCGCGCCACCGAAAAAACGGTGCTTGAGCGCATTCCGCCCCGTGTGGAGATTCGCAAGAATGCAACACTTGAGCTGCCGCATATTCTGATGCTGATGGACGACACCGCGCGCGCTATTGTGGAGCCTTTAGGGATTCTTGCAAAGAGCGGCAAAATGCAAAAGCTCTATGATTTTGACCTGATGCTGGATGGCGGACACCTCTGCGGTTATCTCATTCCCGAAGAATTGCACGGCGATATCTGTCAAAAAATCGAGGCTTTGGGAGAGCTGCACGGCGGCATTACGTTGGCTGTTGGTGACGGCAACCACTCTCTGGCAACCGCCAAGGCTTGCCGCGCCTTAAAGCCTACCGAATGCAACCGTTATGCGCTTTGCGAGGTGATGAACATCCACAGTGAGGCACTCGTTTTCGAGCCGATCTTCCGCACGGTCGAGGGCATTGATGCCGCGCAGCTGCTTTCCAATTTTAAGGCATATCTTGCGGATGCGAACAATCAAAACGCCAACAACGCACCGCAAGAGATCACCTTTGTGTGCGGCACGCTTCGCGAAGTGATTATTGCCGAGCAACCGCCCCACGCACTCGCGGTTGGAACGGTTCAGCAATTTCTTGACGCCTACCTTGCCGACAAAGCGGGGGCGGTCATCGACTACATCCACGACGAAGACGAACTTCTTTCCCTTTGCGGTGACGGAAAAGCCTGCGGCTTCCTTTACGGTTGCATGGGGAAGAGCGAACTCTTTGACGCCATCGAAAAAGAGGGCGTTCTCCCGCGCAAGACCTTTTCTATGGGCTCCGCGCGCGACAAGCGCTATTATACGGAAGCGAGACGAATAGTAGAATAGGGTGCGACTGTGGGGGAAATTATTTCTATAATT
>JBGVQK010000076.1:0-9829 GCA_045127455.1 Eubacteriales bacterium | reverse complement strand
CCCCCCACAAAACGCGTCCTATTTTAATCAAAATATCCTTCTCGGTAAAGCAGCTCTGCGATGAGGACTGCACCGCCTGCGGCGCCGCGCAAGGTGTTGTGGGAGAGACCCACGAACTTGTAATCGAAGAGAGTATCCTCGCGCAGACGACCAACGGTCACGCCCATACCGCCATAGATGTCGCGGTCGAGCTTGGCTTGCGGACGGTTATCTTCTTCAAAGTAGGTGATGAACTGCTCGGGAGCGTGAGGAAGCTTCAACTCCTGCGGCTTGCCCGAAAAGTTCTTCCACGCATCGAGGATCTCCTCTTTGGTGGGCTTGTTTTCAAAGCGTACGAAAACTGCGGCAGTGTGACCGTCGGTTACGGGTACGCGAATGCATTGCGTGGTAATGAGGGGAGCGTCAGCCTTGACGATCTCGCCATTTTCAACCTTGCCCCAAACGCGCAGAGGCTCTTGCTCGCTCTTCTCTTCCTCGCCGCCGATGTAGGGGATGACGTTGTCGATCATATCGGGCCATTCTTTGAATGTCTTGCCCGCGCCGGAGATTGCCTGGTAGGTGGTGGCAACGACCTCTTTGATGCCATATTTGCGCAGAGGCGTGAGGGCGGGAACGTAGGATTGAATAGAGCAATTCGGTTTTACAGCAATAAAACCGCGCTTGGTACCAAGACGCGCTCTTTGCGCGACAATGACTTCAAGATGCTCGTCGTTGATTTCGGGAATGACCATCGGCACGTCGGGCGTCCAACGGTGCGCGGAGTTGTTGGAAACAACGGGAATTTCAGCCTTTGCGTATGCTTCCTCAAGAGCGCGAATGTCCTCTTTTTTCATATCGACCGCGCAGAAAACAAAGGAGCACTTCTCGCCAACTGCAGCAATATCGGCAGCATCGAGCACGACCATATCCTTGTATTGCTCGGGCATGGGAGCACTCATCTTCCAACGCTCACCAACGGCTTCCTTGTAAGATTTTCCTGCGGAGCGCGCAGATGCCGCAAGGACCGAAACTTCAAAATAGGGGTGATCAGCAAGGAGCGTCAAAAAACGCTGTCCAACCATGCCTGTGGCGCCAATTACGCCAACTTTCATTTTACTCATATCTAAAATCCTTTCTCGCAAGCGCGTGGCTCGCGGATGATTTATCATTTACTATATTATACACGATTTGGAGTCCGATTGCAAGTGAATTGTGCATTTTTATCTTTGCACAAATATAGAAAAATTGATTGCAAAAGGGCGCGAATTATGTTATAATAGATAAAAAACAAGGCGCTAACCGTTTTGCGCCACCAAAGGAGTACCTATGAAACTGCAACTCGTTGCAACCTGCCTGTTCGGCTTGGAGAAATTGCTTGGCGAAGAAATAGATGCACTTGGGCTACATCGCATCGACACGATGGACGGCCGCGTGACCTTTGAGGGAGACCTCTCGGACATCGCGCGCGCCAACATTGGCTTGCGTTGTGCCGAGCACGTGTTCATCAAGCTCGCATCCTTCCCCGCTACAACCTTTGACGAGCTCTTTGAGGGAACCCGCCACATCGCGTGGGAGGATTGGATCGGCAAGCTCGATGCCTTCCCCGTTAAGGGACACGCCATCAAGAGTAAATTGTATTCTGTTCCCGATTGCCAAAGCATTGTGAAAAAAGCGATCGTTGACCGCCTTTCGGCGCGATACGGTGTAAAATGGTTTGCCGAAACAGAGACGAAATATCAAATTGAGTTTTTCATCTTCAAAGATATTGCAACGCTGATGATTGACACATCGGGTGTTCCGCTCCACAAGCGCGGATACCGCCCCGCAGCAGGCCCCGCTCCCTTGCGCGAGACCTTGGCGGCAGCATTGGCGCTAACCTCTCGCCCACGCGAGGACGTCCTGTTTTGGGACCCTATGTGCGGCTCGGGCACGATTGCCATTGAGGCGGCACTCATTCTCGCGAATCGCGCGCCCGGTCTTGGCCGTAGCTTTGCGGCAGAAAGCTTTGCACAGCTCTCCCCCACCCTTTGGAAGGATGCGCGCGAGGCGGCAGAGGCGGCTATCAAAAAAGACAGCGCATTTGAGGTCTACGCCTCGGATATTGACGAGGATATCCTCGATACGGTATACGAAAACGCATTGCGTGCAGGCGTTGAGGAGCACATGAACATCTTTTGCGCGGACGTGCGCAAGATGCAAAAAATTGAAGGTCGACGCGGAACTGTCGTGTGCAATCCCCCTTACGGTGAGCGTTTGATGACCCCCGCTGAGGCAGAACAACTCTACCGCGATATGGGACGTGCATTTGCCAATCTCTCTCCGTGGCAGATCTATATCATCACCTCACACCCGCAATTCGAACGCTTTTACGGCATGCGCGCGGATAAAATTAGAAAGCTTTATAACGGTATGATCCCTTGCAATTTGTATCAGTATTTTAAGCCGAAGAATAAATAAAAAACCTACATCATTTTTTGTTTTCATTCACAAGTTGCCACTTTATTTCGAAGATTTTTTCCTTTTTGCGGGACGTCGAGGACGTCGTCCCCTACAAAGGTTGTTTTTGAATCAATCGTGAGAATCAATTTGCGCCCTTTAGAAAACAAAAAACGCGTGAAATGCTTGATTTCTCGTAGGGGGCGACGTCCTCGACGCCCCGCCCTCCATTGAAAAGCAAACCCGCCCACCGCATTGCATAAATGCGGTGGGCGGGTGTTCTTTATTTTTAGATGGTCTCAAAAATCAACGGTCTCTTTTCGGGTGCATCTGCCGTGATGGTAGTAGCGTTCAGCAGAGTACGCTCTGCTGCATCGAAGAGTTCCTCGCGCGAGGCGTAAAGGACGGCAAGCGTGTCGCCTGACTTGACAGAGTCTCCCCCCTACTTTTTTGAGTTTTGGCAAATTTTATTCTTCTAAAATATCCAAGCGCATAATGAGGTTTTCTCCCTCTTCGCCGATACTGATATACCAGATTTTTACCTTTGTGCCGTTTTGCTTGATATATCCACCGTCTTTCATACATTTTTCGTAGTAAAGACGTGAATCGGAGCTGCCGTATGCGAAAAACACATCCGAAACCTCAAAGCTCTCCCTGTCGTGCATAGTTTCGGGCATAGGATGAAAATTCTCCACATAGCCCTCAACGATCTCGCACTCACCACGCAAATAGGCATTATAATTTCGATTCCACTCATCCATTTTGGCAACGAATGAATATCCCGACAAAACACCTATATAAGAGATTACAAGGACAAATGCTGTTACAACAGCTCTCAAAATCCATATTTCAATATCCTTGGCTTTCTCTTTCCACAGCGGAACCACAATAAAAACCCAACACAATATGGCCGCAACCATTGCGCACACGAAGAACAAAACCCACCCTAAACCTATATCCAAAAAGAAATTGGGCTTTTGCGCTTCAAAAACTGTCATTGATTTCTCCTATACATACTATCAGATGATCTCAAAAATCAACGGTCTCTTTTCGGGTGCATCTGCCGTAATGGTGGTGGCATTTAGGAGAGTGCGCTCGGCGGCATCGAAGAGATCTTCGCGAGATGCGTAAAGAACGGCAAGGGTGTCGCCTGCCTTGATGGCATCGCCTGTCTTCTTTTTGAGCAGGTAGCCCGCAGAGAGGTCGATCTCGTCCTCTTTTGTGTTGCGTCCCGCGCCCAAAAGCAGGCTCGCAAGGCCGTATTGCTCGGTGTTGACCGCTGCAATGTAGCCGTCTTTTTCAACCTTCACTTCGCGCACGTAGGGTGCTTTTTGGAAGTTTTCGGGGTGATAAATATACTCGGCATTGCCGCCCTGTGCCTCTACCATTTTGGCAAAGGTGTCGAGTGCTCTGCCCGATGTAATAGCATCCTGCGCCATAGCGCGGCATTCCTCAAGTGTTCCCTTTTCGGCAAGGAAGAGGATTTGCGCGGTGAGTGCCAAGGAAAGCTCCAAAAGGTCTTCGGGGCCCTTACCCTGCAAGGTTTCAATCGCTTCAACGACCTCAAGGGAGTTGCCAACGGCATAACCAAGGGGTCTATCCATATCGGTGATGAGGGCGCTGATGCGCTTGCCCGCTCTCTTGCCGATGGCGACCATCAACTTTGCGAGCGTGCGGCTATCCTCTACACTCTTCATAAACGAGCCGCTACCCGTTTTAACGTCGAGCACGATGCAATCATCGTCGGCGGCAAGCTTTTTGCCCATAATGCTGGAAGCAATCAAGGGCATACTGTCAACCGTCGCGGTAACGTCGCGCAAAGCGTAGAGCTTTTTGTCGGCGGGTGCGAGTGTTGCACTCTGCCCTACAATGGCAATACCCGTCTCATTGACGATGCGCTCGAACTCACTAACCGCGAGGTCGGTGCAAAAGCCGGGGATGGCTTCGAGCTTATCAACTGTTCCGCCTGTGTGGCCAAGTCCGCGACCACTCATTTTGGCGACCGTGAGACCAAGAGACGCCACAATGGGAGCAACAACAAGGCTGGTCTTGTCGCCAACACCGCCCGTAGAATGCTTATCTACACGAAGTCCTTTGATGCCCGAAACGTCGAGCTTTTCGCCCGAATCGCGCACCGCCAAGGTGAGCTCGGTGGTCTCCTCGTCGTTCATACCGCGAAAATAGATCGCCATACAAAGCGCGGCGGCTTGATAATCGGGGATAGAACCGTTGGTGTATCCCTCTACAAAAGCGCGAATTTCCTCGGCAGACAAAACGCCGCCATCGCGCTTCTTTTTAATTACGTCATACATTCTCATAGCTCATTCTCCTTTCAAGTCAGAGGGAGCAAAGGATGTGGGAAGCAGATCGCCCAAGGTAAATGTTTGCACCTCTTCGGTCGTTCCCAAAAGGATGCGGAAATCAAGCGCGCAGAACTCGCGCAGAACCTGACGGCAAACGCCGCAGGGCGCGCAGAAACGCCCTTTTTGGCCCGCAGGGCCGCCAATGATAGCGATAGCCGCGAATTCCCTTTCCCCCTCGCTAACGGCCTTAAAAACGGCTGTACGCTCGGCACAGACGGTGGGGGTGTAGGATGCGTTCTCGATGTTGCAACCCGTATAGACCTTGCCGCTTTTTGTCAGGAGCGCGGCTCCAACGGCAAAGTGTGAGTAGGGGGTGTAGGAATAGGCACGTGCATCTTCGGCAAGACGCATCAGTTCCAAATCTGTCATAACCTTACTCCCCTTTCGCAACCAAAGAATAGAAGCTTTCGCCTGCAATGCCGCCGTCCTCAATGCCAAAGGCGGAAAGGATGGTTGCACCAATATCGGCAAACGAGGTTCTTGTGCCAAGGTCAACGCCTGCTTGAATGTTCTTGCCGAAAATCAGCATAGGGGTATGCTCGCGCGAGTGGTCGGTAGAGGGAGTTGCGGGGTCACAGCCGTGGTCGGCAGTGATGATGCAGATGTCATCCTCGCCCATTCTTTCGGCAAAGCCACCGATCCAAGCGTCAAATTCGGTCAGAGCCTGCGCGTAGCCCGCGATGTTGTTGCGGTGACCGAATACCATATCAAAGTCAACAAGATTAGTAAAGCAAAGTCCTGTAAAGTCGCGCGCGGCAATCTGGTCGGTCATAGCCATACCTGCGGCATTGTTGGGGGTGGGATTGCTTTCGCCAAAGCCCTTGCCTGCAAAAATATCATAGATCTTGCCGACCGAAATGGTAGCAAAACCTTTTTCTTGCAGAACGTCGGCAACGGTATTTGCGGGGGGAATGAGCGAATAGTCGTGGCGGCGAGGCGTGCGCGCATAAGGATGCTCACCCGTAAAGGGGCGCGCAATGACACGTCCTACCGCGTTCTCACCAGTTAGGAGCTCGCGTGCGATCTCACAGTAGCGGTAAAGCTCGGGAACGGGGACGACGTCCTCGTGTGCGGCAATTTGGAACACGCTATCGGCAGAGGTGTAAACGATGAGTGCACCCGTTTTGCAATGCTCGTCGCCATAGTCGCGAATAACGTCGGTGCCCGAATACGGCAGATTGCAGATGGTCTTTCTGCCTGTTCTCTTCTCGAACTCGACAATCAAGTCGGCAGGAAAGCCGTTTGGATACGTGGGGAGTGGTTGGGGAGAGACGATGCCCGCGATCTCCCAGTGCCCAATGGTAGTATCCTTGCCCATTGATCTCTCGCGCATACGCGCAAAGGATGCGCGGGGAGCGGAAACACCGCCGCCCACGCCCTCGATGTTGAAAAGTCCCAGAGCTTCAAGGTTCGGGCAGTGAAAATTAGGATGGTTGCGAATAGCACCCAGCGTGTTGCTGCCTGCATCGCCAAAGGCGGCAGAGTCGGGCATCTCGCCAATGCCAACGCTATCCAATACGATCAAAAATACTCTTTTTGTCATAGCTTTTTTCTCTTACGCCAAATTGAGCGCGATCTTCATCATTGCGGTGAAGGAATTTTGACGCTCTTCGGCGGTTGTGTTCTCCTCGGGATAAATAAAGGAATCGCTAACGGTGCAAATGCAGAGAGCCTTTTTGCCTGCACGTGCTGCATTGCAGTAAAGTGCGGCAGACTCCATTTCAACGCCAAGCACGCCCATCTTTGCCCAATCCATGCCCGAATTAGCATCATCGTAGAAGGTGTCGGACGAGAAAATGTTGCCTACCTTGTAGTTAACGCCTGCTTTTTCGCATTCTTCAACAGCTCTGCGAACAAGATCGAAATCGGCAATGGGGGCAAAAGTGCCGGGGAGCTTATACTGCATTGCATAGTTACCGTTGGTGCAAGCACCCATAGCAACAATGATGTCACGCGCGTGCAGATCGGGGTGGAAGGAGCCGCAGGTACCTACGCGAATGATGGCGTCAACGTCATAGAAATTAAACAGCTCGTAGGAATAAATGCCGATAGAGGGTTGTCCCATACCGGAAGCCATAACGGTTACCTTTTTGCCGTTATACTCACCCGTGTAGCCGTGAACGCCACGAACGTCGTTGACGAGTACGGGATTTTTGAGGAATGTCTTTGCAATAAACTCGGAGCGCAAAGGGTCACCGGGCATCAGCACGGTTTTTGCGATATCTTCTTTTTTAGCGGAAATGTGGGGGGTCGGAATAGCCATAATGTATTCTCCTTTTCTATCAATCAGTATCCACCGTTATCGGTGTTTTTAATAATTTTAACAACGCGGCTGGTGCCAAGACGGTCGGCGCCCAGATTGATAAAATCCTCGGCATCCTGCAAGCTTGCAATGCCGCCCGCAGCCTTTACCTTAACGTGTGCGCCAACGTTGGCACGCATCAGGGCTACGTCCTCGCGGGTTGCACCTGCGCTGGAAAAGCCCGTAGAGGTCTTGATATAATCTGCACCCGACTCGGTAACGATGCGGCACATACGCAGTTTTTCGTCCTCGTTGAGAAGGCAGGTTTCGATAATGACCTTAAGTATCTTATCACCGCAAACCTTTTTGATGGCGCGGATCTCTTCGAGGATCTTGTCGTCGTTCCCTGCCTTGAGGTCGCCTACGTGAATGACCATGTCAATTTCGTCTGCACCCTCGCGCAGAGCCTCGGCAGCTTCAAAGCATTTAACGGCGGTGGTGCTATCTCCGTTCGGGAAGCCGATAACGGTGCAGATAGCAAGGCGATCGCCTACGTATTCCTTTGCCTGTTTTACATAGCAAGGGGGAATGCAAACAGATGCGGTTTTGTATTTCATACCGTCATCGCAAATGGCGCGGATCTCCTCCCAAGTTGCGGTTTGCAAAAGGAGTGTATGATCGCAGCGCGCTAAAATTTCGGTTATATTCATAATATAGCCTCCTCAAATATATTTTTTCATTTTTATTTTACCATTTTTATGTAGGAATTGCAATACCTTAGGCAAAAAAAGCCGTAGAAAGCAGCTCTTTGGGGGCAACAGAGGGAGACCTGTGCAGGTCCCCCTCGTTTTTTGTTTTGGGAATGGATTTTATTATTCGCCGAGAATGTAATCCATTTCGTCGCTGGTGAAACCAAAGAGCTTGCCAAGGTTGGTCAAGGTTTCTTTGTCTGCTGCCTTGTCTTCTTCGGATTCATACTCGGTGGTCTCGTAGTAGTTCTTCATAGCGTCCTCGAGCTCTTGCTTCTCGTTCTTCACGTCGTCCTGCTGCAGCATACCCTGCATACCGAAAGCGTCCTCTTCGAGCTTATCGGCATTGTTATTCAGAGAGTGCTTGATGGACTCGGAGGACATAAAGGTATCAACGGTACCTGCGGCATCCTTACCAAGGATACTGTCCTCTCCGCCAAATACGGATTGTGCGGGAGCTTCGCTGTTGTTTGCCTTATCGCTTGCAGAAGTAACAAGGTTCATAACGTCGCTGAGCGCTTCTGCTTCCTTTTGGCACTCTTCCTCGGTCATATCTGCGCTACCCATATAGCCGAATACGTCGGAGATGATGGGAGCTGCGGTGCCCGATTGCTCTGCGTCAAGACCGAAGTCTTGGGAGAGTCTATCCTCGGTGATATAGGACTCGATCATGCCTGCGGTTTGAGGATTGAGGTCCTTCAATACGATAGCGAGATCTTCCTGCGTCATACCTTCTGCGGTGCTGGAGTTCATATTTTCAAGAACGTCCATTACGTTAGAGATGGTCTTAAAGGTCTTTGCATAGTCAACGTTATCACCGGTGGAGCCCTTGGTACCGAGCTCAGTAGCGGTAACGATATCCATGTTAGCCGCGTCTCTTACAATAGAGGATTGAACGATTGCGATAAAGAGCTTAGAGGTGCGCTCTTGACCTACGCAAACAGAACCGTTCAGGGAGTTGAGAATACCGCCTACGGATTCTGCCATGGTGCCGATATTGATCTCTTCGCCGGAAACCTCGTTGAGCAAGGAGCCTGCTTGAGAGAAGATGCCGCCAATGGCTTCTGCCTCTTGGTTTACGTTGCTATCGTTGATCATGCCTGCTGCTACGTCAACGTCGATAACAAGCTCATCAAGGAATACCAAAAGGGTGATCTTTCCGTATTCTTCTGCGTTCTTCAGGGATACGGTGCTAACAGACTCGGTGATTGCAAAGAAGGCTTGAACATCATCGGCTGTAACCTCGGCGTCGTCTCTCATGCTTGCAATTTCCAAGATCATTGCAGCAGCAAACAGATCAACGGTATCCTCATCAACGTCAAGACCTGCGTGATCGAAGGTATCGGCAAGCTTTGCGGCGAGCTCGGTGGCTTGAGTAGCACTGTCAAGACCCTTTACACTATTGAGGTCGGCTGCAACCGCTTCAAGAAGCTCATTGTAAGCAGTCTCTGCATCAGCCTTAACCTCTACAAAGGATGCGATCGCTTCAATACCGATGTTGGTAACCTCGGGGATAAGAACCTTCATACTACTGTTCTTGCCCAAGGCGAGAATAACGTTTTTAATGGTGGTGCCGCCTGCAAGCTCTTCCATCAGGGCATCGGTGTCCTCCATATTGGAAAGAACGCCACCCTTAACAAGCTCGCCTGCCATTTCGGCAACGGTTTTGAGGTCGGCTGCAAACAAGGTCGTATCCTTGGAATCGTTGTGAATAATGGTGATCATTCTGGTGATGAGATCGCCAAACATTTCGTTATCTGCCATAGGCATAGCGTTCTCACCGTTTACCATATCCTCGGTCAGGAAGTAAACTGCCTCGGAAGCAACTGCCATCAGGAACTTGGAGTTGGTCAAGGTATCTACAATGCCAACCAACGCATCGGCTTCCTCTTCTCCATACTCACTTGGAGCACCTGCCTGTGTCAGAGGCATAACGTCGCCTGCCAAGCCGGCAAGGGTGTGGAACTCATTTTTGATGTAGATCTTTTCGCCCTTGAGCGGGAAAGAGGTCATTTCATCAAGGATCATATCACCGCCAAATGCACGGAAGACCTCAACAA
>JBGVQK010000075.1:0-20918 GCA_045127455.1 Eubacteriales bacterium | reverse complement strand
GGTAGAACTGCTATAGCCTATCTTTGCGCTTTTTCTGTTTCCCAATAGTATAGGAGGTTGTAATGAAGAAAACGATTTTGCTAATATTAATCGGTTTGCTTTTGTTGTTTGCAGTAACAAGCTGCTTACAAAATGGCAACGGCGAGCAAACAACACCACAAAATATAACCGAAACTACGACGCCGGATAAAAGACCAGATGAAACCACAGCACCTGATGTTACCACGCCGGAGGGAACTACACCACCCGTGATTACAACTCCCGAGGAAACAACAACTCCCGAAGAGACAATAACGCCCGTGGAACAGACCGTTTCCTTTGAGGAAATATTTGGAATGCCGTTTATGTTTTTTGATGCCCAACCGTTTATTCAAGATGCCTCTATTGAAAAAGCGCAAGAGGAGATGAGGGTAGAGGTGTTGGACTACGGAATTTATCTGCCCAATGCCGTGTATAGCTATGCCACAGTTATTGAAGATCCCACGATCGTATATCCCAAAGAAATTGTTTCCGCCACCGATAAGGATAGGGATGCGGTGATAGACGTTTTGACAGAAATTCAAAATAGCGAAATCTGTTATGTGCTGAAAAATTCGATTTCCGCCTCAACCAAAATCGCAGTATACCGTATTGCTAACGTGTATTATATTGTCACATTCTACGAAGGGGATAGAGCGGCAAAAATACATTATATAGATAAAGACGCCGAATTGCCGCCCGAGAACAATGACGTTCCGGCTCCTAACGAAAACGGACTGTTTGACAATGAAGAAATTTCATTTAAGACAAAAATTTTTGCTGGTTACATATTATCTTCATGGGGCGGATTTGAGGTTAGAAGAACCTCAAACGGTGAGATTTATTTGGACGGCACTTTGTACGAGAACACAGGGGTTTTTAGAACTCCAAATATCGTTTACGATCGATCTATAATTTCTCGAAGTTTTATGGATGATGCGTTATACGAGCTTTTAGTAAAAATTAGAAATGCCGAAAGCTGCTACGTTTTGCAAGCGCAAGGTAACAACAAATACGGTAATATATTCTCGATTTACTACATCGATGGCATATATTACTTTTTGAATGAATATGACGGAAAGGCTCGCACAATTTGGTGTGAAAAGACCAATAGCGAAACACCGCCTGAAGTAACGCCCCCTGTTAGTAATTTTGTCCCTGCTCCCGACGGAGAAAAGCCGTTTGGCAGCACACAAACATCGTTTACCACTACTACTTTTGCAGCAGACTCAACCATATCAAGATTGATTTCACTTGACGTTAAAATTGATAACGGCAATATCTATTTGTCTGATACGTTATATGAATGTGCTGGTATTATACAAAATCCCGAAATTACCTACAATCAATCCATGCTGCGGAATGTAAAAGCAGGAAGTAAGGCCGATTGGAAGCTGGAAATTTTAGAAAAGATCAAAAGCAGTGAGACCTGCTATGTTTTGAAGGATGCTGGCGGAAATCGCACTTCTTATTTGCTATATTATATTGACGGCGTTTATTATTTCTTAAATTCTATCGACGGCACACCGTCTAGAATTTATCGCGCAGCCACAACCCCCCGGTAATGGCTATTTTGTTTAATAGCATATTGAAATTGTATCATTCAAAAATATTTCCGCAATAGAATAACAATTTCATTTTAGGATGCCGCCTTTGCGGCATCCTTTTTTTCTGTTCTTTTTTGCCCCACACTCTTTACAAAGTCCCACTTTTGTGGTACAATAAAGGGAAGAGAAAAAAGGGAAAGGGGTGAGCAACGTGCTGCAAACCGATCATCAATATTACAAAGCCGTAATGAGCGCAATTGGGCGTACAATGCTCATCTTTTTGCTGTTCTTTAATATTTATGCGGTGGGCATTTCCTTTTTGGCAATCGTTCTGGATTTTTTGCCCATTGGTGAGGTTGCCTACAACGTTATTTATCAGCTGGTTTATGCCGCAGGGTATATGCTTTCCTTTATGCTTCCCGTGTGCTTTTTGCGCCGCTTTTTAAAGGGGAAGGGATGCGCAGTACAGCCCATGTCTCTCTCCCCACGCCTCTCGCCGCTCCTTTTGCCAATCGTTTTTGCAGGCGTTACCGTTTGCTTCTCTATGGCACAGATCAACGCATATATCGTCGATTTGTTCGGATATTCGGATTTTATGTCCGAAATGATGGGCGAGACCGTTGCAATGGCACCCTATGAGATCGTGCTCAACTTTATCGTTTTGAGCATCGTTCCCGCATTTTGCGAGGAGTTTTTGTTCCGCGGAGCCATTCTTTCCAATCTTCGCCCGTTTGGTCGCACCAATGCCGTCATCATCAGCGCGGTTCTGTTTGCCCTGATGCACCAAAACGCAGGCCAGCTGCTCTACACCTTTGCCGCAGGCATCGTGCTTGGTCTTGTTTATGAATACACGGGCAGCATTTGGAACTGTACCGTGCTGCATCTCCTAAACAATTTTGTGTCGGTTGTGCAAACCACCGTGCTTGCCAAATATGGCGAAACCGAATATGCCGCAACCATTCTTACCGTTATCGAGGTCGGCATTTATCTGGTTGGCGCAATTTCCATCGGCATTCTTGTTTGCAAGCTTTTCTCAAAGCGCGAGACGCTGGAGGAGGGCGCATTTGAAAAAACGCTCCCCGCAGCCGATTCCTACGCCGCGCATCCCGTAGGGGGCAGAACTGCCGCAAAGCTGTTTTTCTGCCCGTCTATGATCATTTTTGTCATTTTGGTAGCATTGCAGATCGGCTCCTTGATCCTGCTCTCGCTTATTATGTAAGGAGGCACTATGAAGGACGAACTGTTTATGAAAGAGGCGCTTGCGCAAGCCGCAAAAGCGGCTGAATTGGGCGAGATCCCCGTAGGTGCCGTTATCGTTAAGAATGGCGAAATTCTTTGCGCTACACACAATCTGTGCGAGGAGCTTCACGATGCCACCGCACACGCCGAGAGATTGGCGATCTCTGAGGCGGGGAAGAAGACAGGCAGCTGGCGACTTGCCGATTGTACCCTCTACGTCACCCTCGAGCCTTGCCCGATGTGCACGGGTGCGTGCATCAATTCCCGCATCGGTCGCATCGTTTATGCGGCAAAGGACCCAAGAGCCGGGGCGTGCGAAAGCCTTGTCAAGCTCCCCGCATATCCGCTGGAGTCTGCACCCGTTTGCGAGGGCGGACTTCTTGAAGAGGAAGCTCTCCCTATGCTGCGCACCTTCTTCTTGAAAAAAAGAAGCGAGAAAAAAGCATAAAGTTTTGGCTTTGCTCTTTACAAGCCGATAAAAATCGGCTATAATATTGATGCTATGTGTTCACTAACCAAGAAAGGTCTGGTTCTGTTATGTCTGAAATGAGAATTCCCGATGGCTATCGCTCGTTTTTGAGCTTTCGTCAAACCGAGTGCGCAATTAAAAAGGTCAAGGACTTTTTCGAGCGCGATCTCTCTGTGCAACTCAATATTTTGCGTGTTTCCGCGCCCTTGTTTGTTTCTCCCGAGAGCGGTTTGAACGATAACCTCAACGGAACCGAGCGCACCGTGCGCTTTGATCTACCCGGCGGACAAGACCTTGAGATCGTGCAATCTCTTGCAAAATGGAAGAGACACGCGCTTTGCATGTACGATTTTGGCCCCGGTGAAGGACTTTACACCGATATGAACGCGATCCGTCGCGACGAGACCACCGATAACATCCACTCCATTTACGTGGACCAATGGGACTGGGAAAAGATCATCACCAAAGAGCAGAGAAACGAGACCACTCTGCGCGAGGCGGTTGAAGCCATTTACCGCGCGCTTCATCATACCGAAAATTACATTGTAAACGAATACGAATTCATTGGCAAGCTGCTGCCCGAGAACATTACCTTTATCACCGCGCAGGAGCTTGAGGACCGCTACCCCGATAAGACTCCCAAGGAACGCGAATACTTGGCGGCAAAAGAGTATGGCGCCATTTTCCTGATGCAGATCGGTAGCAAGCTGAGAAGCGGCAAGCCCCACGACGGCAGAGCCCCCGACTATGACGATTGGACGCTCAACGGTGATATCATCGTTTACTATCCTGTTCTTGATATCGCTCTTGAGCTTTCCTCTATGGGCGTGCGTGTAGACGAAGAAACACTCCTTCGTCAGCTCAACGAGCGCGGATGCCCCGAGAGAGCAGAACTCGAATTCCACAAAGCGCTTCTCAATGGGGAGCTGCCGTACACCATTGGCGGCGGTATTGGACAATCAAGACTTTGTATGTTCTTCTTGCGCAAGGCGCACATTGGCGAGGTACAATCCTCGTATTGGACGCCCGAGGAAGTAGAGCATTGCAAAGAGAAGGGCGTTTATTTGCTGTAAAGCTCAAAATTTAAGCGACTCGGTTAGCAAGTTTTTGATGAAACTTTTTTCAAAAAGTTTCCGCCGTCAAGGGCGCGTAGCCCTTGTCGCGCTCCGCAGAGCGCGAAACAAAACCTCGGCGTTTCTTTTCGATAGACTTTTCTTTGCGCCTCCACTTTGCAAAGAAAAGTCGGCTGTGGAGTTTATGTAGACGAACAAACTGTTTGTTCGCAAAGACTTTTCAGTCGCTTTTTCTTTGCGCCTTCTATCAGCAAAGAAAAAGTGGCTAAAAAGCTTACGTAGATTAAAGACAATTCGTGGATTTTCAATATTATAGAAAGGAGACCTCACTATGCAAAACACCAAGCGACTCACAGCTCTCGTTTTGGCAATGCTTGTGGCAGTGTCTCTTTTCTTGTTGCCCGCCTGCCAAGAACCCCAAGCACCCACACTCCAAACCAAAAGCTTGATGTGGCCGACCTCGGCAACACTTCCCACAGCCGAGCAGTTTGTTGAGACCGTTCCCGAGGGCTGCACGCTCCGCCTTGCCGAAAAATATCATTTTTCCGCTTTTGGCACCTATCCCATCTCGCTCATTCTCACCGACGAGAGGGGCAGAGAATTCACCTACTCTGCAAATTTGACACTTGTTGACGATAACACACCGCCCACCATCAACGGTCTTTCCAATCTTGTTGCTTATCTCGGCGGTGGCGTTTCCTACCTTTCGGGCGTTACGGCAACCGATAACTGCGATGCAGGCGTTACGCTTTCGGTTGACACGTCGGCAGTCAATCTAAAAGAGGTAGGTGTTTATGACGTCCTCTACATTGCCGTTGATGCCGCGGGAAACGAAACGCGAGTCCGTCGCACGCTTTCGGTTTATGAAGAGGAGATCACAGAGGAGATGCTTTACAGTCGTCTCGACCCCATTTTGCGTGACATCATTAGCGAAAATATGACCACCAAGCAAAAGCTGCGCGCCATTTACGATTACGTTTACGAAAACGTTGCGTACGTTTCCACCTCAGATAAGAGTAGCTGGGTGCGTGCCGCCTATAACGGGCTCGTTAACCGCGGTGGCGATTGCTTTACCTATTTTGCGCTCTCCAAGGCAATGATGGAAAGGATCGGCATCGAGAACATGGACGTTGAAAGGCTCCCCGAGCTTGCCGCGGCGGTCAATGAGCGCCACTATTGGAACCTTGTAAATATCGGAGACGAGGACAATCCCCAATGGTATCATTTTGATGCTTGCCGCATCAAGGATATCAGCCGCCCGTGGGGCTTTTTAATGACAGACGACCAACTGCTGCAATATAGCGACACGCGCGAAAATCACGAGGGGATCTCGGGCTACTTTTATGCCTACGACACCTCGATCTACCCCCCTCGTGCTACCAACATTATCACCCAAGTTTACCCCTGAGAAAGGAGGCACCTATGCAAACCAACATTCTGGAGTATTTAGAGACTACCGCCCCTCGACTACCCGATAAAATTGCATATTCCGACGGAACGGATCATTTGACGTTTGCCGAGCTTTCCCACCACGCGCGTGCCACGGGCAGCGCCCTTGCCGCAAAAGGGTATTATCACCGCCCCATTGCCGTGCTGATGAAAAAGCACCCGAATACCATTGCCGCCTTTTACGGCTGCGTGTATGCGGGCTGCTTCTATGTGCCGCTGGATATCGAAATGCCCACCTCGCGTATCGAGCTCATTTTAGAGAACGCCAAGCCTGCGGCAATCATCACCGACCAAAAGGGAAGTGCCATTGCACAAAAATTGAACTTTGCAGGCGAGATCCTTTCTGCCGAGACTCTGTTTGAAAACGAAATCAACGATGCCGCCCTTGCGCGTATCCGCGCAAAGCAGATCGACACCGACCCCATTTACATCGTGTTTACCTCGGGCTCTACGGGCGTTCCCAAGGGTGTGGTTGCTTGCCACCGCTCGGTCATTGATTACATCGAAAATCTTTCCGCAGAGCTCGGCTTTAGCGAAGAGAGCATCTTTGCCAATCAAACGCCCCTCTTTTTCGATGCTCCCCTCAAGGAGCTGATGCCCGTTATCAAATTTGGAGCAACGGCATATCTCGTTCCCAAAAAATATTTTACCTTCCCAATGTCGCTGTGTGACTTTCTCAATAAGCACAAAATCAACACCGTCTGCTGGGTCGTTTCGGCTTTGACGATGATCTCGGGAATGGGACTGCTTGAAAAGAACCCTCCCAAATATCTTTCCACCATCGCATTTGGCAGTGAGGTCTTTCCGCCCAGCCAGTACGCCATGTGGCGCAAAGCGTTTCCAAATGCCAAATTCTTCAACCTTTACGGCCCTACCGAGGCTACGGGAATGTCCTGCGTTTGGCCCGCTACGCGTGAATTGGAAGAAGGTGAGTCCGTTCCCATCGGTCATCCCTTCCGCAATACTGATTTGATGCTCATCCGCGAGGATGGAACCGAAGCCGAAGAAGGCGAGATCGGTGAAATTTATTTGCGCGGCACTTGCGTGACGATGGGATATTATAACGACCCCGCCCGCACCGACGAAGCATTCGTGCAAAATCCCTTGCAGAACGCCTATCCCGAGCGCGTTTATCGCACGGGCGACCTCGCTTATCGCAACGCGAGAAGAGAGCTTGTGTTCGTCTGCCGCCGCGATGCGCAGATCAAGCATATGGGGCATCGCATCGAGCTTGGAGAGATCGAAGCCGCCGCACAAAAATGCGAGGGCGTCAGCCGCGCTTGCTGCCTCTACGATCCCATCACAAGCCGCATCAAACTCTTTTATGCAGGAGAGACTGAAAGGGAAGCTCTCACCACCTATCTGCGCGAGCATCTGCCCAAATATATGATGCCCGCCGCCATCTGTTACTTGCCCGTTCTGCCCCTCACCCCCAACGGCAAAATTGACAGACGCGCTCTGGCGGAAATTATTGTGTAAATAACCGCAAAAGGATAGCATTGGCTATCCTTTTTTTACTCCCAAAAACATCGTATTTCTATTGACATTATATAATAAATATGGTATAATATATTTGTGTTTTTGAGTTTTCAAAATATCGAATTTTGCATACGGGGAGGACGGGAAATGCGACTGGATAAATTGCTTTCGGAATGTGGAATTGCAAGCCGTAAAGAAACTGCAAAAGCCGCCAAGGCAGGGCAGATCACCGTCAACGGAATCCCCGCCGCCAAAGCAGATATGCAGGTCGATCCCATAGCTGACGTCGTTACCTTTTGCGGTCGCAAGGTCGTGTGGAGAGAGTTCGTTTACGTTATGCTCAACAAGCCCGACGGCTACGTCAGCGCCACCGAAGATTCTCGCGGCGAGCAGGTCGTCACCTCACTTCTTCCCGAGGAATACCAAAAGATGGGGCTTTTTCCATGCGGTCGCCTCGATAAGCATACGTTGGGGCTTATGCTCCTGACAAACGATGGGCAACTCTCGCACCGTCTGCTCTCACCCAAACGCCACGTCGCCAAATCCTACGCCTTTCACGTCAAGTTTCCGCTCTCCCAAGCGGATATCTCCGCATTGGAAAATGGCGTCGACATTGGCGGCTACCTCACCAAGCCCTGCACCGTCAAATTGACGGATGAAAGGGAAGGGCAAATCACCCTCACCGAGGGCAAATACCATCAAATTAAACTGATGATGGAAGCCGTCCACAATCAAATTACCTATCTCGAGCGCATCACCTTTGGTCCTTTGTCGCTAGATCCCGCGCTTTCGCGTGGCGAATGGCGAGAACTCACCAACGAGGAAATTGCCGCGCTCAACCAATCATAAATTCTATGTCCCAACAGAAAGGAACTGCTACAACGATGAACATTATTGAAAAACTCTCGCAAGAATTTAACATCAAGGTCGAGCACGTCGAAAAGACGGTTGAGCTCATCGACGAGGGCAACACCATCCCCTTTATTGCGCGTTACCGTAAAGAGGTTACGGGCAGTCTTGACGACAACGTACTGCGTGACCTGAACGACCGCCTCAATTTCTTGCGTAATATTGAAAAGAGAAAGCAAGAGGTTTATGACCTCATTTCCGCACAGGAAAAGATGACTCCCGAAATTGCGGCAGCCATCGAAGCAGCCGTTACCATCACCGAGGTTGACGATATTTACCGTCCCTTCCGCCCGCACCGCAAAACGCGTGCATCTGTGGCAAGAGAAAAGGGACTCGAGCCCCTTGCAGCGCTCATCATCGCGCAGGAGCCCACCTACGAGCCCGCAATCGAGGTGCAAGCCGAGGCGTTCATCGACGAAGAAAAGGGCGTTGCTTCTGTTGAAGAAGCCATTCAAGGCGCAAAGGATATTATTGCAGAAGATATTTCCGATAACGCAGAGTTCCGCAAAGAGCTCCGCCGCCTGACCTTTGAGTTTGGTACGCTTTCTTCTAAAGCGGCAAAAGAAGAAGATTCGGTTTATTCGCAATACTACGAGTATGCCGAGGCACTTAAAAAGGTGCTTCCTCACCGTGTACTTGCTATCAACCGCGGAGAGAAGGAAGATTTCCTCAAGGCAAGCATCGCTATCGCACCCGAGATCGTGCTCAATTATCTCTTCTCGCAAATTTTGCTCAATAACCAGAGCCCTGCAGAAAAATATGTTTCCGCAGCAATTCTCGATAGCTACGATCGCCTTATCGCGCCCTCTATCGAGCGCGAGATCCGCAGCGACATTTTTGATAACGCCTGTGAGGGTGCTATCAAGGTCTTTGCCGACAATCTCCACCACCTCTTGATGGCGTCTCCCCTGAAGGGGAAGACCGTTCTTGGATTTGACCCCGGCTACGCACACGGCTGCAAGCTCGCCGTTGTTGATAAGACCGGTAAGGTCGTTGACACCGCCGTTATTTATCCCGTAAAGCCTCGCGAAGAGATCGAAAAGAGCAAATCCATTATGAAGCGCCTCATCACCCGCCACAACGTTGACGTTATCGCAATCGGCAACGGTACGGCATCCAAGGAGAGTGAGATCTTTGTAGCAGGTCTGCTTAAGGAGATTCCCGAGGACACCAAATATATCGTTGTCAGCGAAGCGGGCGCATCCATCTACTCGGCATCCAAGTTGGCAGCCGAAGAATTCCCGGAATTTGACGTTATGCAGAGAAGTGCGGTCTCCATCGCACGCCGCCTGCAGGATCCTTTGGCAGAGCTTATCAAAATTGACCCCAAGGGCATCGGCGTCGGTCAGTATCAGCACGATATGAAGCAGGCACGCCTTGACGAAGCCCTCGGTGGTGTTGTTGAGGATTGCGTAAACGCTGTTGGCGTTGATATCAACACTGCATCCTACTCGCTCCTTTCCTACATTTCGGGTATCAATATCACATCCGCACGCAACATCGTTAAGTATCGCGAGGAGAACGGCGAGTTCACAAATCGCGCACAGCTTCTCAAGGTTCCGCGCATCGGTGCTAAGGCATACGAGCAGGCAGCAGGCTTCTTGCGCGTACCCGGCGGTAAGGAGATCTTCGATAACACCGGTGTTCACCCCGAATCCTACGAGGCAGCCGCAACTCTGCTCGCAAGCTTTGGTTACACCAAAGAGGATGTAGCGCAGGGCAACCTCAAGGACCTTGGCAAAAAGGTTGAGAGCGAGGGAATTGCCAACGTTGCCGCAAAGCTCGGCATTGGCGAGCCTACTCTCAAGGATATCGTCAGCGAGCTTGAAAAGCCCGGACGCGACGTGCGTGATACACTTCCGCCCCCCATTTTGCGCGACGATATCCTCGGCATTGAGGATCTCAAGCCCGATATGGAGCTGACGGGAACCGTGCGCAACGTTATCGACTTTGGCGCGTTTGTTGATATTGGCGTTCACCAGGACGGCTTGGTTCATATTTCGCAGCTTTCCGACCGTTTCGTCAAGCACCCCTCCGACGTGGTTAAGGTTGGAGATGCCGTTAAGGTTCGCGTGCTCAGCGTTGACGTTGCCAAAAAGCGCATCTCTTTGACGATGAGAAGCCGCCAAAAGGCATAATTTAATAAATTAAAAATCGGGTGGGCTTCTCACTTCAAAAAGCCCACCCGCACTTTAAAATCTTGTGCAGATTGCACAATAAAAAAGAGAAAAATTTGGGAGAAAAATATCTTTCAATTTTGCCCTAAATCTGTTATAATATTATACGATAAAAAATATACCTCGCAAGAGGCGCCAAGGAGGTCAAATTACAATGGCAAGTTTATCCCTCAGACACATTTATAAGAAATATCCCGGCGGCGTTACCGCTGTATCTGACTTCAACCTTGAGATCAAAGACAAGGAATTTTTGGTATTGGTAGGCCCTTCCGGTTGCGGTAAGTCCACCACTTTGCGTATGATCGCAGGTCTTGAAGAGATCACTGAGGGTGAGCTCTTTATTGGCGACCGTCTTGTAAACGACGTAGCACCTAAGGATCGTAAAATCGCAATGGTATTCCAAAACTACGCTCTGTATCCTCACATGTCCGTATTTGAGAATATGGCATTTGGTCTTAAGCTGAGCAAGGTTCCCAAGGAGACCATTAAGAAAAAGGTTGAGGAAGCAGCTCGCGTTCTCGACATTACCCACCTTCTCGACCGTAAGCCGAAGGCTCTCTCCGGTGGTCAAAAGCAACGTGTAGCTCTGGGTCGTGCTATCGTTCGTGATCCTCTGGTATTCCTTCTCGACGAGCCTCTCTCCAACCTCGACGCAAAGCTTCGTGCTACCATGAGAACAGAGCTTACCAAGCTCCACAACCGTGTAGAAACTACCTTCATTTACGTAACGCACGACCAGGTTGAGGCTATGACCATGGCAACCAGAATCGTTGTTATGAAGGACGGTCTTATCCAACAGGTTGATACTCCTCAAACTCTGTACGATAACCCTGTTAACATCTTCGTAGCAGGCTTCATCGGCACACCTCAAATGAACTTCCTCAACGGTAAACTCGTTAAAAAGGAAGACGGCGTTTACTTCATTTATGAAGGCCACGAGCTCAAGCTGCCCAAGGAAAAGGCAGAGGCAGAGGCTCTTCAAGAGTACATCGGTCAAGAGGTTGTTGCAGGCCTTCGTCCCGAGTGCATCCACGATGACGAGATCTCCATTGCTAAGTGTGATGGTGCAACCGTTGAGTGTGACGTTGACGTTACCGAGCTTATGGGTGCTGAAATTTACCTCTACCTCACCGTTGGTGAAGAGGGTAGACTCACCGCTCGCGTTTCTTCCAGATCCACTACCCGCGCCGGTGAAAAGATCACCGTCGGCTTCGATATGGACAGAATGCACTTCTTCGATAAGGACACCGAGCGTTGCTTCCTGCACTAATTTAAATAATCGCCCAACCTTCAAACGAAGGTTGGGCTTTTTTATTATCTATCACGTTGACAAATTTTAAAAAAATTGGTATAATATTTTTAGAAAAAACATTAACCAAATCATTTTTCTTTCACTATTAAGGCAGAAGCTTCTAAAACCTGACAAGGAGGTGAGCAGATGAACGAAATCGAACTTCACGAAAAAATCGAGGAAGTATCCAAAACGATATTCTCGTATTGTATGGCAAAAACACCCACACGAGAAGAAGCAGAAGATCTTTCGCAAGACATTTTGTATGAGTTGATAAAATCAGCCGCAAATATTCGTGATGATAAAGCGTTTTACGCTTTTATGTGGAGCGTTGCGGGAAACGTTTATAAGCAGTGGTATAGAAAAAAGCTAAAAAGCAAAACCTGCGAATTAACCGAAGATATTCCCTCGGAAGACCAATTTTTGGAAGATGATAATAGTGATATATATCTTCTTAGGCGCGAATTAACCTTGCTATCCGAAAAATATCGAAAAGCAACGATTCTGTATTATATAGAGAAGCGTTCTTGTTCCGAAATCTCATCTGCACTCGCCATTCCCGAAAGCACGGTGAAATATCTGCTTTTCAAATCAAGAAAAATATTGAAAGAAGGAATGAATATGGAAAGAAATCTTGGAGAACTCAGTTATAATCCCAAAACATTGATCCCTATGTATAGCGGTCAGGGTCCCAACCAATTTTGGCAGTTTATGCAGAGCAAGATCAGACAGAATATTGTTAGTGCTTGCTATAACGATGCACTTACCGTTCAGCAAATCAGTCTTGAAACCGGCATTCCGCTCCCGTATCTTGATGATGAGATCAAGGAACTTGAAGACAAACAAATCATCATTAGAGAAGGAAAGCACTATCAGGCAAATGTAATTGTTATTACATCCGAGTGTGCCGACGAAGTTGAACGTGCTGTTACAAAATATCACGAACAGATTGCTGATAAAATAGAGACCTTCATTGTTGAGAATATAAACGAATACAAAAGACTTGGCTTTGTAGGTTGTGATTTTTCAGATAATACGTTGCGGTGGCAGCTTGCGACTATTCTTTTCAGAATGATCAACCGTCTTGATTGTGGAGAAAAAACAGATGTGCCTAAAACAGGCTGGGGCGAACATGCTTATCTTTGGTGCATTGAAAAACTGAATGAAAAGCATATATTCTCTTATTGCGGTGTTGATAGTAAGCACGGAGACAGTTTGTACTTTTTTGACTATTGGAAAGGTGGAAAAGGCAAGGGCGATCACCACGATTTTTACGGAAACGAACGCTATATCAATATTTTCTGCGATCTTTGTCGTGGCGAAAAAATGACCTTCAGCGAATATGATTTGGAAGCCATTGTGGAAATGATAAAAAAGGGATATGTAACAGGGGAAAACGAAACATATCAAGCGACAGTTCCTATTTATACGGCAGAACAATATGAAACGATCATCAATATGGCAAAAGGATTTATAGCCACCAATTTGGCACCAACTATTCAGGAAATTGATAAAACTGCCGCAAAGATTTTGTCTGCGCACACCCCAAAGCACCTACAAGAGCAGGTTGCAGGAATTGCCGCTATGGATAAGTTTGTAAACGCCGTATGTATTCCGGCAACAATTCTTATTGAGAGACAATTCTTGAGTACCGCTTGGCATCCGCTTGAAATGCCAACGACATACGTTGTTTTGAACAAATAAAATCGTTTATCAATACAAAAGCCGATGGTGTGTACCATCGGCTTTTGTGATTATTAAATATTATTCTTTTTATTCTCCAACGCCTTTATCAAATTCTGTGCATACACGCAAAATCCCTCGGTGTTGGGGTGCAGATCGTCGGCAAAGTAGGTCATTTCGTGAGGGATCATTTGGAGTCCGTCAATTACCGTAATGCCAAATTGATGTGCCGCATCGGCAATGGTGGCGTTCACCTCGCGAATATGCCCGTAGGGGAGCTGAATCGTGTCAAAATCGCCGCACCAAATGGGGGTAATGACGTAAAGCTGCGCCTCGGGGAAGAGCGCGAGCACCTTTTTGATGTAGTCCTCGCAGCGCAAATGCATAGCCTCAAGGGCGTGGAATCTACGCGCATCGTTCGTTCCAAAAGCAATAAAAACGGTGTCGGGCTCAAAATCACCGCGGTCGAGCGTGGTGGCGTCAAAAAACATACCGCCCACACCTTGAATCACACTCGCGGCATTAAAATGGTCGCTGACCTGATAGGCATAAGAAAGCGTTTCAATATCGGAGTGCCACCCTTGCGTGATCGAGTCACCCAAAAAGAGAAACTTGCGATCAAACACGTGCGGTCTTGCTACCGCACCATCGGCAATTTCAAGCAGCTTGATGCCGGCAATCACGTCGTGAGAGGGCATATGAATGGTTACGCGGTGCAGCTTTTCATTATTTGAAACGTTTACAAGAGTATCCTCACCGCCAACCGAATAACGGTGCTCGGTCAAAACGCCGTCAACCTTAACCTCATATTTGCCGCTCACCGTGGGGCGAAATTTCACCCAAGGAGAGTCGGTCCAAAAGTCAAGTCGCACACCCGTCGAGGTCTTTGCGTTGCCGTAGATAAAATCGTCGATTAGCGCAAAAGCATCCAATTGGGCAGGGGTCATTTTGCAAAAATGCACACCGTCTACGTTTTCCCAAATCTGCATTGCACCTACGGTAATGCTCTCAATTTGTTTTAAGGAAAGTCTCATATTTTTTCTCCTTTATATAAGGAATTACCCAACCTTGGGCAGTGTCAGATCCATTTTTCCAATATTCGAAATGACAATAACCGTATCCAACGCCATACCGCTGGTATAAAGGATCATTTCAATGGTGCAGGTGCCTTTTTCCAAGATGATGGTAACGTTTTTAAAGCCGTCAAACGTAACGTCCTCTTTTTGGCGGTAGACGTTTTTCTTGCCTTCCACCTCTTCGTAGTTTTCAAGATTCATAAGCTCCTGAAAGGCTTCGTTTTCTTGAAGATTGCCAAACAGATCGTCCTCATCCACGTCGCTCTCGGTTTTGGTCCATTTGCCGGTGTCGTCCTTGGTGTAGGTGTAGCGCTTGTCACCAACCGTTTCGATGTAGGATTCCGAAATAAAATTAGCAGCGGGAATATGCTGAATATTTCCATCCACCTCGCAGGTGAGGGCAACGGCGCCAAAGATCGGAATGCCCGAAAGAACGATATCCATTTGAAAGTTTTGCTTTCTTGCAATTTTGAGCGCGAATTTTTCAAGCGGATGCACAGAGCTCCAAAGCACAATGCCAACAATAATTGCAATGAGCAAAACGGCAGCAATAACCGAGAAAATTATCTTTTTGGTTTTTGTTAGTTTTTTCATAGTTTTCTCCTTATTTTGAGGAATCTTCTTTTGTGAATAGTTGTTGATAGGAAAGACCTTTATATTTTTTGAGCAAAACCTCAAATTTTTCATCATACCGCTTTACGCGGGGATCATCCTGCTTTAGGTGGGGCATTCTTTTTCCGGTTATGAAAAGTTCTATTTCGCGGTTTGCGTTTTCAAACGGAACGTAAGAACATAGAGAATACCCGTTGATGTGTGGAAAGTTACTCACTACCCATGCAATCTGCTCGCGTGTGAGTAGATGCAGGGAAGAATTAAACTGTTTGAGCTGGGGCATTTTTTCAAAAAAGGAGAAATCCTCATCTTCGATTTTTTTGCCGGAAAAGCCCAGAATTTGCACATTGGAATTCTCAAAATATTGATAGCTATCCACTACCATACTGTCCCAAACGGCATTACCAACCTCAAAATATTCGAGGTTTTTCGCTTTTTGAATGCCATCTAAAGAATGCAAACGGGTAAAATCCCGAATGATAATCCCCTTGAGATTGGTGTTATTCGACATATCCCACAGCTTTGTTATTCTTTGATTGTGGAAGTAAAAGATATATTCAAGGCTGGTAAGTGTGGAAAGCAGTGACCAATCTTCAACCAATTTGTTTTTGAAAAACACAATACTGCGCAGGTTGCGAGCATAGTTTTGAATGAAATATTCAAACGTATCCTGCTTTAGGCCCGAAATCATAAGATACTCCAAGCCATCGTACGCTTCGAGGGCGTCGATCTCTTGCTTTGTGATCACACCGCCACCAATATCGTTGTCGTGGGGAATAAGTCGCAAACTGTTATCGTCATTTTCTTTGAACAGATAGGGGAAATTTGCAAAATTTTCATTGGTGATTCTCATAAGAGACGACCTCCTTTCTGCAATTCTTCTTTAATTATAACACAAACCTACCAAAATGTAAATAGGGAAAAGAAATTTGATTTTGAAGAGCGATGGGAATCAGAACCAAGGCTCGATTGTTTGCAATCGAGCCGCAAATTTGCTTTGCAAATTCGCCACGAGCGCACAGTGTGCGCGCACAGTTTCTCAAAGTCCGTCATCTGTGCCATAACAAAAGCCCGCGCAGTAACGGGAATCAGAACCAAGGCTCGATTGTAAACAATCGAGCCGCAAATTTGCTTCGCAAATTCGCCGCGAGCGCAATGAGCGCGCACGATTTCTCAAAGTCCGTCATCTGCTCCATAACAAAAGCCCGCGCACTGCACGGGCTTTTGTTATGGAGCAGGTGACGGGAATCGAACCCGCGTATTCGGCTTGGGAAGCGGACACTCTGCCATTGAGTTACACCTGCTTAGGTGCCTTACAATTATAATACAAAATGCGCTCGGTGTCAAGTATCCGAGCGCATTTTCTCAAAAAACTTTTCGCCAGGGTCAGACACTTTCTGCCGTTTCCTTCTTCTTCCCAAAAAACTGCGGCAGCTGTGCCAGCACGATAGCAACAAACACAAGAGCGCATCCGCCAAATTCGCGAGGGGTAAGGGTGTTGCCCGAAATGATCCATCCGCCAAGCGCGGCGAAAACGCTCTCGAGGCTCATTGTCAGGGATGCCACAGGCGGTGCGGCATAGCGTTGACCATAAATTTGCAACGTGTAAGCCACTCCCGAGGACATAATACCCATATACAAAAGCTGCGGCGCGGCGGCAAGCACGTTTTCCCAAACCACCGCCTCAAAGCAAAGGGAAAGCAGTCCCGAAAGAATACCGCCAATCAAAAATTGCAGCATAGAAAGCAGCATTCCGCCAACGGGCTCACCAAAGCGGTCGATCACAAGAATGTGGAATGTAAAGGTCAGGGCACAGCCAAGCATCAAAACGTCACCGAGATAGATGTTGTGAAGTCCTTCCGAAAGGCTGAGCAAATAAATGCCGCAGGTGGCAACCGCAACGGCGATCCAAACGGCAATGCCGCTCTTTTTGCCAAAGAACATCGACACCACGGGCACGAGAACAACGTAAAGCGCGGTGATAAAGCCGGCTCTTGCCTCGCTTGCCGAGCCGTCGGGGTAGACCGAAAGACCAAATTGCTGAAAATTCACGCTTACGGTCAAAAGAATACCGCACAAAATGCCGCCAACGAGCATTTCCTTAACCTTTGCTTTTTCGGTGGGGAAGATCGGCTTTTTGTTTTTCGCCTTTCTGATCAAAAGCAGACCCATCAAAAATGCCGCACCGATAAAGGAGCGGATCGAGTTGAAGGCAAAGGGCGGAACAAGATCAGCCGCCTGCGCTTGTGCCACAAAGGCAAGCCCCCAAATCAGAGCCGCCAAGGCAAGAATGGCACTGCCTTTGACGTTGTTTAAAAATTTCATAAAATCGAATTCCTCTTCATCAATCAAAATACAAAATATTATAGCATATTCCACATCAAAAATCAATGCTTTTTTCAATATTGTAAACTTTTCTTTCCCATCTTGAAAAAAGGTGAAAAAAATGCTATAATATAGAAAAGACTTTGGAGAGGAGGTAAGCCTTTGTCACAGTTAACTCAAAAAACGATCATTGAGGTAACCATGCATTTGGTTGAACAAAAAAGCGTAAAAAAGATCACCGTGCGCGATATTGTAGAAGCCTGTGGCATTACGCGCAACACCTTCTACTACTATTTCCACGATATATACGAGGTTCTCGAATACGCTCTTGCGGCAGGCTTTGAGCGTATTGGAAACGAAAACGAACGATTTGAAAATTTCCTTGGGGCAATCTTCCGTTTCTGCGTCAAGTATCAAAAGGTTCTCTATAACTTATATCATTCGGTTGGATACGAATCATTGGCAGATTACCTCAAAAAGCAGCTGTGCCCACATCTTTTAAGCCACCTGCAAAGCATCCGCACGGCAGAAAAGGACGAAAAACTGCTTTGCGTTCTTTATGAGGAAGCACTTGTTGGCACGCTGATGCGCTGGATCTGCAATCCGCGGCGCACCACTGACGAGGCGGTGATCCAAAACGCTATCGAATGTATCACGTCTTATTTTGCAAATTCGCTCAGTGAAATAAAAGCAATCGAAAAATACGAGGGGGAAGAAGATATATGAACCAACAAAACAACGCAAAAATCAATAGTGCCATTGTAAAAAGTGCAAAAATCATGCACCTTTGCTCGGCTGTCATCTTTTTGGTAGCAGGACTGCTTTTGGCACTCGTACCGGATTTTGAGGATTCCGGTATTTTCCGCAACACCGTAGTAGGCGTTGCCAGCATCATCATCGGTGCTACGGGTATTTACGGCTATTTTTCCAACGATATGTACCGTTTGGCGTTTCAGCTTGACTTTGCCCTTGGCATTTTCAACGTCATTTTCGGTATTTTGATGATCATCAATCCCGTTCAGCTTTCGGTGCTTTTGCCCACCGCCGTTTCTATCCTCACCATTCTCGATGGAACAAACAAATCGCAAATGGCACTTGAAGGCAAAAATTTTGGCATTAAAAAATGGTATTGGGTTTTCATCTCTGCCGTTTTGGAAACTGCCGCAGGCATCGTTTTAATGATCCTGGCATACCACGAGCTTGACGTTCGCGCTTGGATGGGCGCTGCTATGGGACTTGTAGGTGTAACCAACTTTTGGACGACGATGTATACCGTTCGCGTGCGCAGAAACACGCACCAAATTCTCTCGGCATTCAAGGACACCGAAAACAAATCTTAACTGTGAAAGGGAAGAACTGATATGACGTATCTTTATTCGTTTGCCTTTGCCGTTCTGGCTTATCTGCTGGGCGGCGTTAACGGCTCTATGATCCTCTCTCGCCTGGTGTATAAAGAGGACATCCGCGAGCTTGGCAGCAAAAACCCGGGCTTTACCAACTTCAAGCGACTCCACGGCTTTGCCCCCGCCACCTTTGGCGTGCTTGCCATTGATATTTGCAAGACCATTCTCCCTGTTCTCGCGGCAAATCTTGTCATGGGACATTTTTACGGTGCCGCGCAGCTTGGCTCTGCCGCCGCACTCCTTGGTTGTATGCTCGGCCACGCATTCCCCGTGTGCTATGGCTTCAAGGGCGGAAAAGCGGTGCTGACCTTCCTTGCAGGCGTGTGGTTCGTTGATTGGCGTGCAGGGCTCATCTGCTTCGCTATCTTTGTAATCATTCTTTTCACTGTCCGCTTTATGTCGGTGGCATCTATGAGCTTTGCGATTCTGTTTCCCATCGTGCTCTTCATCCTCGGCTGCCGTAACCCCGTAACCCTTGTCATTATGGCAGTGGCAGGCATTCTCGTTGTAGCCCGCCACCATCAAAACATCAGCCGCCTCAAGGCAGGAACCGAATCGAAATTTTATCTCAAGAAGAAAAAGTAAAAAATACATCCGCACTTTCGAGTGCGGATACTTTTAGATTTTTAACTCTCAAAAAGTGAGAAAAAATCTCACAAAACGCGCGCTTGAATAATACTCAAAAAAATGTTATACTATCGTTACCGGTAAAACATAAGCTCTGCGCAGAGAGTGAAAGAATGGAGATATCGTATGAAATTGAATTTAGGAAGCCAAATACGCCTCAACCGTCGGCGTATGAATCTTACGCAAGAACAGTTAGCCGAAAAATTTGGAACCTCTCCGCAAGCAATTTCTCGTTGGGAAATCGGAGCAACCTATCCCGATATTGAAATGCTGCCAATGATCGCATCGTTTTTTGAAACGTCGGTAGATGCGCTGCTTGGAGTTACGGAGGAAGAAAAAGAGAAGTTTTGCGCCGAGCTTCAAAGCGCATTCATAAGTGCTGTTCGCGCAAAGGATGTTGAAAAAAGTATTGAGATTATGCGTGAAATCCGCCGTAATCTCAGAGAATATCAACATTATTGGTTTTGGGGATTGTATAGCGAGATTTGGAAAGTTCGCCTGTTTCGTGACGAGAAGGTACTCGAAGAAATGCGTCTTTTAGCAGAAGAAATATTCAGTGTGTGCCCCAAAGACGATCATTGGGCTGTTATTGATTGTATGTCATATATGGAGGACGATGATCATCTTGACACTTTTTTGGACACATATGCCAGCCGAGAGGATATGGCGCGTTCAAGCTTGCTGTTCAAAAGATACAAAATGCGCGAGGAGCTTGATAAAATTGAACCCGTAAGGCATGGCATTCTGTGGTATGAGCTTTCACATATTATAACTGCGGCGAATGATTGGCAAGTATATCTTTGCAAGGATCCAAATCATTTTATTTGGTTTTGCGAAACACAGCTTAATTATCTCAATGCCGTAAACAATTTATCTCCCGATAAGAAGCATTTGATCAGCGGTGGAACAGGTGCGGATTTGTGGTGTGAGGAAAGAATACAGCTTGGAATACGCTATTCGGCTTCTTTTGCCAAACTTGAAAAAATGGATGAAGCTTATGATGCCTTTGAAGACACTATACGTGTGATTGAACAGATTATGTCTATCACTGATGACGAGTTCAAGATAGGCTGTTCGTCTCCCGCACTTGAAGGATTTGCTTTGGAATCCAAAATCAATTGGCTTGAAAAATACGGCAAAGAATACAAAGAAATCAGCATGCAGTATAATGATTGGTGGAATTGGATCAGTCCTCTTGATTATCAAAAAGCCTTTAAGCATGCTTGGTTTGACAGCATGAGGGAAGATAAACGCTTTGATGTGCTTTTTGAGAGATTAGACAAATGCGTCATTTACAGAGAAAAGGGAACCGATTAACCAATTACCCCCCCAACAGCCGCACCCTCGGGTGCGGCTAGTTTCGTGACTAGCACTTGAGCCCTCCTCCGGGAGGAGGGAAGCTCTGCGATATATCGCGGAGCAGGGAGGAGCCCGCGTGTACAAATGTAAAGCGCTCGCTTTATGGCGAGTACTATACGTTAGTGTCGCGTGCTCCTTCCGTCATTTTCTTTCGAAAAATCCACCACCCTCCCGGCGGGAGG
>JBGVQK010000074.1:0-72134 GCA_045127455.1 Eubacteriales bacterium | reverse complement strand
CTGACCGAAGGCAGCAATAAAGCAACCATCTATTCTCTCACTCCCGGGTACTATGAATACGATTCGGTAACAGAGACAGACTGCACCTATGACGGCAACGCAACCTTTACCATTGTGGCAGAAGACGAAACGTTTACCTTTACCTTTGACAAATATGCAAATACCCTTTCTATGTCGGATGCTACTTTTGTTCACGTAGATGCAGCCCCCACACAGCATCCCAAATTCGCATTCCCCGATTACGAAAAACTGGCTCCCGGCACTGTGACGGTTGGCGATATTGACTATGCTTCTCTTGCTGCAACCGTTTTAGAGGGCGCGCGTTATGAGATTGCAACCGCATTTTACGGAGACATGAAATACTTTTCAAAACTTGAAAGCATCTCCCGCCCCGTGCAAAGCGGCGACGTTGTAAACATCAATTATTGCGGTAAATTGGACGGTGTTGCTTTTGAAGGCGGAACGGCAATGGGCGTTACCCTGTTCGTTTCGGATTATAAAAACGGATATATTCCCGGCTTTACGGATGGCATCATCGGCAAATCTGTTGGAGAGACCTTTGACGTTCCGGTCACCTTCCCCGAAGAATATCACGCCCCCGATCTCGCCGGCAAAGCGGTTATCTTTACGATGACTCTCAACAGCATTTGCGATCTTTCCCTCACCGATGCGCAAGTCGTCGAATATACCGAGAACGATCATACCACCTATGCCGAATGGCTGGATGCCGCAAAGGCTGATGTGGCAAAAACACTTTTGTATGACGTTATCTTGGAAGTTTCTACTGCCGTAAAGCTGCCCGAGGAATCGTATTTCTATTTCTATCAGCAGATCATTGATTATTATCACGTAATGGCGTACTATTACGGCATCGACTATGAAATGCTTGCACTCTACTATGGCTTGACCGAAGAAGCTATGATGCAACAAGCGCTCAATGAGGCGACCTACAATATGGCTCTCTACTTCCTTGCCAAGGAAAACGAGCTAGCTTGGACAGAGGATGATTATGCAGCGAAATACGAGGAATACGTAGCCAACTATTTGGAAACCTATAAAGAAGCCACGCGCGAGGAAGCCTGCAAATATTCGGATGAGTTTATTTCACAAATAAGATTTGAGCTCACCGAGGAGATGGTGCTTGCTTGGGCGATGACGCAGATCTTTCCTGTGGTAACAGAATAAATTTTGACGGAAATTCTTGTTTTTGCAAGGATTTCCGCCTTTTTTGCGATAAAGAACAGTTGACAAACCGATAAAAATACTGTATAATAAATAGGCACACCAAATGGGGGTGCAATGGTTTCGACGGGGATTCTGAAACACGATAAGCGTGGCGAGCCGGGTAATCTCGTAAACTGCCTAAACTTTTAAAAATAAACGACAACAATTCTGTTGCTATGGCTGCCTAATCTTTGCGCGTTAGCGTAAAGATGGCAGTGCCGTGACCTGCGGGTCACCCGTTCCTCCGATGAGTACCACGGCTTCGGACTGAGCGTCATTTGAGTGGTGCACGTGCATCGGCCGTTCGCACTTGAGCCGATCATGCATAAAAGGGCTACCTGACGGCAGAGCGTGTCTGTTCGCGCCGCCCGACGGGAAATCTAAATAACAGACTGTCCACGAAGAAAGTTGTGTGGATGGGTTTTCGGACAGGAGTTCGATTCTCCTCACTTCCACCATAAAAGCCAAAGGGGTTGCTTTGCAACCCCTTTGGCTTTTATCGCTTGAAAATTACGGTATCAACTCCTGCTCATTTTGCTTGCAAAATGAGCATAACGCGCCACTGTGTGTTTCATCTTTTGCTGCATTTGATGCGCGTTTGAGTTCTGATTCTCCTCGATATTGGACTCTGCACTTTTTTGCGTAGGGGGAAATATGACTTATAAATTATGTTTCTCGTAAAAAACATATTGACATAAGTGGCTGAATGTGTTATAATTATACAAACGATAATTATTATGGAACCAGCTGACTGCAGAGAACGTTGGTTCCTTTATGCTTATTTGAGGAAAGTCTTATGGTTAGAAAAAAGAGATTGAAATTTACGACCACGCAGATCATATTGCTCAGCTTTCTCGTAACCATTCTTGTGGGAAGTGTGCTGTTGGCATTACCGATAAGCTCCGCTACGGGAATGGCTGTGCCTTATCTTGATGCGCTCTTTACAGCGACAACATCCACGTGTGTAACGGGCCTTGTCACCCTACCTACGGTGTCTACGTGGAGTGCGTTTGGGCAGATCGTTATACTGATCTTGATACAAATCGGCGGTCTTGGCATCATAACCATCATGTCAGGACTAATGCTTCTTTTGAATAAAAAGATGGGCATTGGTGACCGATTGCTCATTCAGGATGCTTTTAACTTGAATACGATGTCGGGACTTGCAAAATTCGTAAAAAACGTACTGTTTGGTACATTGATCATTGAAGCAATAGGTGCTATTTTGTATATGCTCGTTTTCGTTCCCGAATTTGGTGTTAAGGGCATTTGGATATCGGTATTCAATTCAGTTTCCGCCTTTTGCAACGCAGGCATCGACATTATTGCAGAAAACAGCCTTTGCAATTATGCCACCAATCCCCTGATCAATATTGTTACATCAGCACTCATCATTCTCGGTGGCCTCGGTTATATTGTGTGGTGGGATGTGCTTCGTGTTATGAAAACTCGTTCAAAAAAGAACCGCAAAATTTTCAAGCATCTAACCTTGCACTCAAAAATTGCAATAACTGTTACGGCAGGGCTCATTCTCGTTGGTGCAATTCTCATATTTGTTTTTGAATACACAAACCCCTTGACCATTGGTGAGATGTCCCTTTTTGATAAAATTCAGGTGTCCTTTTTTCAATCGGTTACAACGAGAACCGCGGGCTTTGCTTCCGTTCCGCAGGAAAACCTGACAAATGCCTCTGCCGCCGTATCAATTCTTTTAATGATGATCGGTGGTTCCCCCGTAGGAACGGCAGGAGGTATGAAGACCGTAACTGCTGCCGTCATTATCTGCTCGGCATTTGCTACTATTCGCAATAAGAAAAACGCAACCATATTCGGTCGCCGCATTTCGGAGGGATCACTGAAAAAGGCGGTTGCTGTAACAACAACGTTTCTTGCTATATGCGCCGCTGCAACCCTGCTTTTGATGGCAACAAGCGACGCCTCTGCCATTGATGCAGTTTATGAAACAGTCAGTGCAACTGCAACCGTTGGTCTTTCAAGAAACCTGACGGCAACCCTGAACACGTTTGGAAAACTGATCATCATAGTAACTATGTATCTTGGCAGAGTCGGTCCCATTTCGCTTGCGGTGGCACTCGGCAGTAAAAACGAAAGTCAAAACGTCATTTCCGAGCCAACGGAAGATATCAGTATAGGATAAGGAGAAAAACAATGAAAAAAAAGAAAACTTATGCAGTCTTTGGACTTGGAAGATACGGAACAGCTGTGGCAAAAGAGCTTGTGGAGAACGGCATGGAGGTCATCGCTGTTGATGCCGAAGAAAGAATCGTAAACGATGCAGCGGCATATCTGCCCGTTTGCAAGTGTGCCGACGTGACAGATGCAGAGGTCATTTCGCGTCTTGGAATTGGCAATATTGACACTGTTATCGTTTGTATGGCGAGCAATCTTGAGGCGAGTGTGATGGCAGTTACGCTTTGCAAGGAAGTAGGTGTTAAAACTGTTATAGCAAAATGTGCTAACGAGATGCACCAAAAAATATTGCTCCGTGTAGGCGCAGATCAGGTCGTGTTCCCCGAGACTGAATCCGGTATTCGTCTTGCAAAAAATCTGCTTAGCTCCGGCTTCATTGATATGATATCTCTATCCAAGGGTGTATCTATGATCGAGATAGACGTGAGAGATGAATGGTGCGGAAAGAATTTGATAGAATTAAATCTCCGTAAAAAGTACGGTCTTAACGTCGTTGCTATCAAAAAGGGCGAAAAGGTTAACGTTAACATCAACCCCGAGCAGGTGCTTGATGCGGAAAGCTCACTGATCGTTATTGCAAACACCGCAAAGCTTGGAAAATTAAAATAAGCAGCAACCACCAATCTTTAAAAATTTATAACAAAAACACACAAGCGGAGCGCAATGCGCTCCGCTGTTTCTTTATGGTGGAAATCCGGTATGGAACTCTGCGCGTTTGAGTTCAAATTCTTCTCTTCTTCTCCCCTTTTTATAACAAAAGTATTGAAATATCCACAATACTATGATATACTAAAATTAACATTTGAGGAGGTGGAAAATATATGTTCGCCAAAATACTGCATAACAACAGCGTTTATTATTCGCCTGTATTTGCCGTATCCATGAAAGGTACAAATAACAAAGTTGTTGTTTTTGACAGTTCGTTTGAAAAATTGATCGTGGTGGATATTTTTAAACGAAATCACGATACTGCTCTTTTTATGAATTATGATACTAAAAATTTTGCTATCAATGATGTTCAATTCAAGTCTTATTGGAATGATAGAAATATTTTTAGAACAGTAAAAAATCAAAAGTATAGTTTGGAAATGCTGCAAGATGCAAAAGCAATTTTGAATCAATCAAAACCGCAAGAATACACGGAAATTAAGTCCTCGTTCGATCTTGACGCTCTTGATATGAATTCAGGGGCATTCCACGACGGATATATTTTGGGGATGCAAGAGAAAGACGGAATTCTCGAGATTCTGCTTGACACAAGTTGTGGATCTTTGATCATCCTAAAATGCCACGACGTTATCGAAAACAGTTTGATTATAGGCGAAACCTTTTCTTGGTGCGATATGCGCAAGGATGATGAATACGTCGAGTTTTCCTTTGATCCCATGTTTTGTGAAAATGAGAAAGTCCTCAAAGCAAAGCAGATCAAATTTAAACCCTTGTTTGAAAAAAGAATAGATATCAATCAATTTGAGTATCGTTTTTCCAATGATAAATTGCTTATCAAAAGCAAAAATGGATGGGTTGAGATTGATCCTGCAGGAAACAACATTTTGGATCTTAAACAAAGAAGCGTCTTGGGATACTTAGAAAATATGGATAATGTTCATCGTTGCCTAATGCCGAGCGGAGATATTGTTTACGGCTTTTTCAAATTTGAAAACAATCTTAGACTCTCAAAAAAAACAACAAACAAAATTCAAGAATTTCAGAAAGCGTGTGAGCAAAAGGGCTTGCTCTTTGATCTATTTCCATTCAGTGATGATGAAGATTTTTCAGAGGATTCGCTTGATTATGGCGAACTGCTCTATTCTCACAAATACAGTGCTGCTTATCCATGGATTACCCTCTTTCAAGGTATGATGTTTATGCTCATTCTTCATAATGGGCTATGGCTCACCTTCCAGTACTCAAATCCGCAAATGAAATGGGCTTTTTACTTTATTATGGGACCCGGCCTTTCTTTAGTAACAATATTGATTGTTTTGATTGCTGCTTTGATTGGCTTTATCAAAAACAAACGATCCGGTTATGAACAAACAAGATGTTTGGAAATTTATGAAAACAGATTAAAAAACAACGGATACAACACGTCTTTTAATGTGGATTATGAAAATATTATTCAAGTAGAATATAATAAACGGATAATTATTCAAACTTCTTGGGTTAAATACAAACTTCATAAGTTTAAAGATGACAAAACGGCATACGAATTCATTAAAAAACAACTTGAAAAATTTAAAAGCCAAAAAACTTGATTATATTACAAAGAACACACAAGCGGAGCGCAATGCGCTCCGCTGTTTCTTTATGGTGGAAATCCGGTATGGAACTCTACGCGTTTGAGTTCAGATTCTCCTCATAATCTATTTACTTTTCTCTTTTTATGTGCTATAATAAAATCAACTAATCTTTTGCTTCAATTTTTGACTTTATTTTGGGAGGAACCGCAATGAAACGATGTATAAAACCTTTGACACTAATATTGGTGCTTTGTATCATCTCCGGAGGATTTCCAACAGTATTTGCTGACGGTATTCCTGCTGCTATCGATGAAGATTTTGACAATATGGTGCACGATCAAGAACCCTACGGTTGGGAAGTTGAACCAATTGGCCGCACCGATGCCGGCGTCAAAGTAGTACCTGCTCCTAAAAACTCACAAGGAGGTAACGCTATGCGTATTGAGGATAATTCAAGCGAATATCAAAACCCCACTATTGCTCAAAAAACCTTTGCGGCAACCGCTGACATAGAGATCTGCTTTGATTATTATTTAGAAAGTGTTGCGGGAGCGAATGCCTTTGCACTTTCCAAGGATGGTATAGCCACCAATCAAAAGCGTGTCAACCTTGGCATCTTCCCCAACGGTGATGGCGATACAGCAACGCTGAAATACTATCACAAAACGCAAAAGAAATGGATCGCAACTCCCAAAACCGATATTTTAAAAGAGACTTGGTACACCTTCAAAATCGTTACCAATGCCAATTCTGAGTCGGCTGATCTCTATTTGAACGGCACAAAACTTTGCTCTGTTTGGGCAGATAAGAACATTGCAAAGGTTGATCGCGTTGTTTTCCACACCAACAATAAGGCAAGCATCAACGACGTTTTTTTAATCGACAATGTAAAGGTTATTGGACCTGCAAGTGTTACAGACTATCCCGTAGTTGCTTGCAACAGTGGAAAATTTGGTTTTACCGCTACAATCTCCAATCTTTCAGATTTCAAATTTGCTTTAATGTCAGGCAACACATACAGCTTTTATATTGCTGCCAAAGAGGATGGCACCCTTTGCTATGGGCGTGATGACAGATGGATTCCATTCAGTGCCCGAGGTGCAGTTCGCCCAAATGACGCCTTGCAAATCGTTATAGATTTACCGGATGCACGTAACGTTGATTATGCACGTGTATACGTAAACAACACCTATGTTGGTATGGCTATTTATACAAATCCCTGCTCTACGCTTACTGCTATACGATTTGAGACGGCGGGCAACGTTTCCATCAGCAATGTGTGGTCGGATGCTTCTGATGGCATCATACAAATGCCTTCTCGTACGGAAAGTGCACCCGTAGTATACGTTCCCGAAGTAATTGCTTCTACTCCCCTTTACCGCCCCCTTGACAATGATCCTTCTACCGGAGTAATGGAACCCTACACCGAGGATGCCTACGCAGATGCAAACCTCAATAGCATTGGTGTTGATCTTGGAGAAGCGCAAATCATCAATGCCATTCGCATCTACGATAGTGACGATAACGTCACATCTCGCGCCAATCACTTTACGCTTTGGCAGAGCAACGACAATAAAACCTGGGCAGAGATCAAAGGATTCCACTTCAATCGCATCTGCGAGGATGGCAAATGTCAAGTGCTATTTGAATTCTCTGGTATATCTGCCCGTTATATCAAAGTTAACACAAATCAAAACGAGGAAACCGGCAGTATTCATCTCGCTGATCTCACCTCTTGCATTCGCGCAGAGCGCCGCATTGCTCGTCAATGGAAGATGGCAAGCACACCGATGGTGGCTTTGAATGATGCCTTCCCTGTTACCACACCAATGGCACAGGTGTTTGTACAAAAACCTCTGACGATTGCAAAGGGAGATAGCATTGGCGTTTGGTTTGGCATTCACTCACAGGTCGAGGCCATTGAGCTCTCGGGCAACGGTCTTACCGAGCTTAACAAAGATGCGTTTGCACTTTACTACAGCAACGATAACGTTACCTATGCAAAAATTGAGAACGTAACCCTCAGCCGCGGAGAAAAAACTTGGCGCCTAACATTTGATAGCATTCAATGCGGTTATCTTAAACTGCACGCGTTGGGCAACGTTAATATTTCCCTTGCGAGTCTTGCAGATGGTCTTTCGGCGTACTCCTCTCAAGAGGTACGCACAGGACACGTGATGCAATCGACCGATAGAGGCGCTGACGGTGACTTTTACGTAATGCCGGACGGCACGCTTGTAGCATCTTATAACGGATTTGCCTCCAAGGTTGGCACCTCGGGCGGCGGTGACGCATCCGATTCCTCGTTGGATGCTTTTACCTCGACAGACGGCGGCTACACATGGAGTGACGGCAAAAGCTTTTTGATCAAAAACGAAAACAGTCTTAACGTACTCAACCCGACCTACATTTGGCTTGCGGACGGTGAATTGGGTCTTATCTACATTGAAAAAGAAGCAAAAGAGATTGCTAACATTTACATTCGTCGTTCTACCGATAACGGAATCACTTGGGGTGAACCCCAACGCATTACCGATGCTCCTCAGGGGTACTCAATTCTCTCCAGCGGACATCGCGTCCTGCGTCTTTCCACCGGTCGCATTTTGTTGCCGGTTGGGTATTCTGCAACCTTGAATGACGTTTACGGTTCTGACCGTGCTATCGGTTACGTTTGGTATTCAGATGATGAAGGAAAGACTTGGAACCGCTCACTCGATGCTCTTACTCTCCCACACGCAGCTCTTGAGCCCTCTGTGGCAGAGCTCCAAAACGGAAATATTTTGCTTTCTTTGCGTACGCGCGAGGAACGTGTTATTTACCAATCAATTTCCACCGACGGCGGCTTGACTTGGGCGCAACCTACCAAAACCGAAATACAGTCTCCAAGTGCGACCAATACCGTTATGCGCTTGCCTGCAACGGGTGATATTGCGCTCTTTTGGAATAACGATTTTTCTGTAAGTGGTGTTGATAGACGCCCCTTGACGGTAATTCTCACCGCGGATGACGGATTGAGTTACCACAATCTTCGCAGTTTGGTAGACTGTGATTATCCCACTCCTTGGCCAAGCGTGGCTTTTTATGGCAGAAGCGTATTTTTGATGCACGGAAACGAAACGCATGTGCGCGTGTTTGATATTGCAACGCTTTATTACACCACGTCGGGCAAGATAACGACTGCCGATCTACCCAAGGCTTTGACCCCTGCGGCAGTTCTTGACAAAACGAGCGGTTGGCTGACAGGTGTGAGCAATACGATGCAATACTCGCTTGATGGCGGTAAAACCTGGACCTTTGCAGGCGGTACGAGTGTGTTGATCGGCCTTGAAGAAGTTAAAGCAACCGAAATTTTGATCAAGGATATCGGCACATCTGTAACTACTCCCTCCGATATACAAAGCATTGCAATTGAAAAGAATGAGCCAACCACACCTCCTGTGGATGAGCCTGCTATTCCTTCCGAACCTTCCGTTCCCGCAGATCCTTCAGACCCTCCCGCGCAAAACACCGCAAACCCGCCCCTCGGTGCGGGCGCAATTGCCGCACTCGTGATCGGTTCTGCTGTTGTAGTTGGAGCAATTGGCTTTATAACCTATACTCTGTTCAAAAGAAAAAGAAGATTTTAATACACATCGGGAAGATTGACCAATAACCGTCAATCTTCCCGATTTTGTTATTTATGAATTGATTTATCAAAAAACTCGTTAATCTCCCCAAGCAGTTTATCGTTGGGGAGATTGTAAAGGTCGAGGTCGGCATCGTCGAGCAGCGCGCGGCGCTCCTCATCGGGGATATCTTTGCCGTATTTTTGTCTCAATTCCTCAAGGCGTGCGTTGATACGTGCGATCTCATTGACGCTTTTTTGGTTGTGGAAGATGGTCGAATGTCCGTCCTGCCCCTCATCGCTCATTGGATAAATGACAACATTTGGATTGGTGATCTCATCCTTGTGTGCCACAATGCCCGTAATATCATAACGAACAAGTTCATCGGCAGTTCCGTGAACCAGCATAACAGGAATATTTGCGCGGTTGATGCCATCAACCGCTGTCAAGGTTGCGTATTTGCCAAACAGGAACACGTTTTCGAGGTAGGCAAACGGACGCAAAAGTGCGGTAGCCTTGCCCATAGTCGCTCCCGCAAAGCGCATCATCATTTGGATGGAGTCGGAGTATCCCGCAATGCTTGCAGAGGCTTTTACGCCGTGATCAAAATACAGTCCTGCGGCAACCGCATAGCCGCCCCAGCTATGCCCCATTAGGCAGATGGGAAGCTTATTCAAGGTCTCGTCACTTTCAATATACGTCAGCGCAGCATCCAGATCAAGCGCAGATTGCACAAGCCCGATCGTTCCTCTGCCCTCGCTTGTGCAAGAGCCTGTTGCATCGTATGCAAACACGCGCCAGCCGCAATCGACCATCCAAATGATCTCCTGCATATAATTCTCGTGACCGCTGTGAATGCCATGCGCGAATACAAGAAGTCCCTTGGTATTCTCTTCGCCATAAATGTAGCCTTGCAGGCGGTTTTTGCCCGAAAAGAAAGAGACGTTTCGGCGTGGATAGGCATGCTTGTAGTGGTCGTAAAAATACTCAGCCACGGGATAGGTCGGGTATTCACCGCGGTAAAAGTTTTTCTGCATGATCGAATGCGTGGCAACAACAGCCGCGATACACAAGATCAAAACAACCGAAAAAAGAACTGCAAAAAACATTTTGTTTCTCCTATTTTAGTTTTCTTATATTATACCATTTTTGAGGAGAAAAAACAAGGCTTATTTCCCTTTTTTCGGCTCTCTGCCTTCAAAAAATCGTGCAAGGAGAGTTAGCGTGAAGAAAAAGAGGGAGACTCCATCGGCAATTTTAATCATTAAGTATGCAGAAAATGCCCAAAGCAACCACAAAAACAAAAACGTGCAGCCGCGCAAAATGTCGCTCGTTCGTTTTAGCGAAACAAAAGAGGAAAGCGCACATTCAAGCATCCTTCCGCCATCAAAGGTTTGAATGGGCAAAAGGTTGAGTGTCCCCAACAAAAGTGAGGCGCAGGAAAAAGCAATGGCGAGCCTTGTGTGCGACCAAAAGAAAGAGCCGATCAGCGAAAAGACAAGGCTTGAAAGAGGTCCTGCAACGCACAAGAGCCATTCTTCGCCATAGGAAAGGATGCGCCCCTTGACGTCGATGCGCGCGCCGAGCATGTCAAAGCGCATTGCCCCGATGGGAATGTGCATCGCTTTTGCCGCTACAAGATGCCCCACCTCATGCAAAGCAGCCGCCAAAAGGCTCATAGCGGCAAGACCACTTTTATCGCAGATTAGCATAAAAAGCAGATAGATTATGGCGAGGGGTTGCACCAAAAAGCGTTTACGTTTCATTTGTTTCTTCTCGTTTCTATTTTTTTACAACCTATGAGATCTTACAAAAAGATATGCTAAAAGCACGATAGCCCAAAGCCACCGTGCTTTTTATTTTATAAAAACAGTTTTCGGCATTGCTTACCACAAAATGCCGCCTCAAGGGTTGGCACAAGAAGCGAAAAATCTGCCACGAGGGAGTGTGGCTTTTTTTCGGGATCATCCTGATGCATTGGCACAAAATACACACACTTGCGTGAGAGCATTGTGGCAATGTTCTTCAGGTTTGCCGAAAGTGCATCATTTGATGCCAAGGCTAAGATCATTGGTCTGTCGCAACGCAAATGTGCCTTTGCCGCCATACAAACCGCTGTATCGGTAATGCCGTTTGCCATTTTGGCAAGCGTATTTCCCGTGCAAGGTGCAATAATAAGTGCATCAAGCGAGATTTTTGGTCCCAACGGCTCGGCATCGGGAATGGTGTGAATAATGGGACGGCCGCAGAGCGCTTCGAGCTCTTTTTTCAAATTTTCTGCCGTTCCAAAGCGTGTATCGGTCGTATAAACGGTTTCGCTGACGATGGGTTGCACTTCGTAACCTGCCGCAATGAGATTTTTTACTTCTTTTATAGATTGTGCGTGCGTGCAAAACGAGCCGCACAAGGCATATCCAAGCATACGTTTTACCCGTTTCCTCTCTCAAAAATCAAAACACGGTGGTGTCATGTAAAATGGAGTGCACCGTTTGCCCAAGAATGATACCCGCGCTTTCGGGTGCGCATTTTCCGGGGAGTGCGGTTGCCCAAACGGCACGGATACCAAGCTCTTCTGCCGCTCTCATATCCACACCGCCCGGCAGAGATGCAAGATCAACAATAAGGCATTCACGCGGAAGCGTTTGCAGAATTTCGCGACTGAAGAGTCGGCTTGGCACGGTGTTAAAAATAACGCGCGTGTTTGTATCGAAAGAAAGTGAAGCTTCCCCACAGATCCGCCTTGACAAGCAGCCTAAAAGCTCGGCATGCGTGCAGACCTCTGGGCGACGGGCATAAACGGTAACGTTTGCTCCCAATGCTTTCAGTTTAAGGGAAAGCACCTCTCCTATACGCCCGTATCCAATAACGGCAACACTTGTTCCGTCAAGCACCACGGGAAGCTCGCGCATAGCGATCTCGATCGCCCCCTCTGCCGTTGGAAGTGCGTTTTTTAGCTGTAAGATCTCGCTTTCAAAATAGTCGATGCAGCGAATTCCCTTTTCGCGTGCGCGGTGGCAGAAGGTCTCGCCAAAACGCCCGACCAGCCACACCTTTTCGGGAGCTGCGCAAAACAGAGTATCCATGCGCAAGCCCTCGTCCGCTTTGCATAGCGGCGTCCACAGGTGTGTGCCATCAAGAGAGGATGGCAGCGGAAGCATTAAAACATCTGCATTTGCGAGCCATTCGCGTGCGTTTTTTGAAAAAACCGAGGCGTTATCATCCTCGTTTCTTCCCCACTGCCGCACACTGTATCCCAGACGCACAAGCTCGCGCGCGGCAAAATCCATTCGCTTATCTCCACCCAAAACGGCTATCTCCAAGGTCCTCATTGCGCTCTCCAATCTCTTTTTCGATACATTGACAGTATATGAAAAAAGCCTCGTTTCGACACAGAAACAAGGCTTATTTCACAAAAAAGGTGATGGGGTCAACGACCTTTACGATATTGGAAAAATTATTGGCATTTGGAATGAACCGAAGCAATTTTTCATCGGTCAAAAAGACCTTTTTGCGCTCCTGCCACAGGTGCGGGACCGCGGTGCTATCGGGATTTGAAAAGCCCGTATCACCAATGACAATATAGTCGGATGCGTTCATCATTTTGTGCATCTTTTCGGCAATGGACGACTGCGGAGTGGATGCGTTGATGTAGGTAAAGATTTCTCCATTGACTTCTACACTAAAAAGGACTGCGTTGTGGCGGTCGTTTGGCATTTGGCAATGTTCAAAGGCGAGGATCTCGAGCTCGTCTATCGCAACCTCGTCTGTGCCGAACACAACGCGGATCCCGTGACTCTCCGCCTCTTTTTGAAGCTGTTTTGCAATGGCAGCTTCGGCATCGTTGATGGGATGCGGCAAATGTAAGGTTTTAACGCGTATACGTTTCGCCATTGATGCGATAAAATAAGTATCGCGATTGTGATAATGCGTCAGTATCAGGTCATCAAGCTCGGTGCAACGCAAATCCTTTGCAATACCAAGCATCAAGACACCGCCCGATGCCGTTCCGTCACCAAAATCGATCATCACGCTTTTGCCCTTGTGGGTAAAGAGGATCTGCTCACCACCGCTTTTATGAACAAGCGAAAAGGATGTTCCGCGATTTGGCAAATACGTGACGCAAAGAGAGGTCAGAATGGTTACAAAAGACAAAGCAAGGGGTAAGAGCAACCACTTTTGCACCTTCTTTAGCTTTGCTACTGCTATAAAGATAAGTGAGAGCAGCACGGCAAGCGCGCAGATCTGTGAAAAAACGTCGTTTAGTGGCATTAGAATGCCCTCAATATTTGAAAACCATTCGGTTATGACAAGCATCGCATCACCAATAAATGCCGTAACAAAGCCGATGGGCGGAATTAGGAGCGTGATAACCGAGAGGACCAGCAAAAGTGTTGTAGGAACAGAAAGTGCCAGAGTTGCGAGGATAGATGCAAGTGAAACCTCTCCAAAAAATCTCGCCTGCAAATAAAGGAGCGCCAAATTTGCCGCAAAGCCTACAATAACGGCGGTAATGGCACCCGATATGGCTTTGATGATTTTTGGCGAAAGGGTCAATTTTGCGTATAAAAATTCCTGCACGCTATCAAACGCGGGCAAAAAGATGATGATAGAGACAGCTGCTACAAACGAGAGCCACATACCCATATCAAGCACTGCGTTGGGCGAGATAAGGAGCAAAAGCGCAAGAACGACACTAACTGAGGTAAAGGAATCGTAATCGGTCTTCCAATAATAGCCAAGTGTCAGCACGCCAAGCATCAAAACGGCACGCGCAATAGAAGGTGATGCGCCCGTAAAGAAGAGATAGCCAAAGGAAATAACAAAAACGCTAATCATGCGAATGCGCTTGGGACACGAAAGCGTGCGCAAAAGCAATTCAAGAGCGGCTATAAGAATGGAAACGTGTAGTCCACTGAGCGCCAAAAGGTGTGAAACGCCCGCACGCCGAAAATGAAGGGTGGTGTCTCCCGAAAGATGATCGCGCGTTCCCAAAAGCAAAGCCGCGGCAACCTTGCCTGCTTCCCCACCAATCGCTTGCTCTAAATAATAAGAGGCTGCAAAGTTCCATTTTGAAAGCGTTGCGCGAAGCGAAAATGAGGCATTCTCTATCAGCTCGCAGTTTTGCATATCCTCGCTTGTAATGCAAAGCAGAACGCCGTCTTTTATGGCGTTGATCTCTTCGTTCTCCACGTATTTGTTCTCAAAGGGTGCGCCCACGCCCGAGAGACGGAAGGAGTCCCCTACCTGCAACGAGGTCGCGTAAGGAAATTGCAAATATACATCCGCGCGGCAAGCCTTGCCGTTGATGCTGTAAAGCTCTGCAACAAGCACGCTCTGGTAGGGCTTGCCCGATTTGCGCTCGAGCACAACGCCCTCAACCACACATTCCTCACCGATGCGATCTTGCCAATTTTGATAGCGAACGTTAAAAAACAAATGGGAAGAGATAAGCGAGAGAGTTATGGCGAGCAATACCAAGACCAGAAGAAAAAAGCTGCGTTTTTTCTTTTTGATATAGAGAAAAATAAGGACAAGGAGTGCTAAAGCGGATGCTTTGATGATTATGTTTTGAACAAGAACAGACATAGAACGCGCCAAAACCGCCGCAGCGGCAAAGGCACAACAGGCAATTGCAAGCGGTCTATTACCAAAAATATGCACAAAAACACCCCCTTTTTATCTAAAATTAAGAAAAATTGCTCGAAAAAGGCATACTTTTGCCGAAAAACGGAAAATAATTCTTGACAAAATGAACTTTTTAATGTATAATATACGAGGTGGCGCAAAAGCGCCTATTTCACCCCAAAAAACAAAATTTGTTGGAGGACATAAGATTATGTTTGAAACACTGAAGAACCTGCTCGTAGAAGAGCTGCAACTCAACCCTGATGAGATCACTCTCGAGTCTGATCTTGCAAACGACCTTGGCGTCAATTCTATCGAGCTTGCTGATATGATTATGATCTGCGAAGATAAGTTCGGCGTTGAAATCAAAGACGAGGACATCTTCAAATTCGTAAACGTTGGCGACGTTGTAAAGTTCTTGGAAGAAAACGCAACCAAACAATAATTGAATATTTGAATATAATTGCGACCCGGCAGACCGAGGTCGCTTTTATATTGTTTTGCACGTCCCCTTCATTATACACCAAAGACGAAAAATGTCAATATATGCGAGAAAATATGGTAAAAAATTTGGTTTTTGGTTGCATTTTTGGATTTTGTTTGATATAATAAAGGTAATTCATTGCAAAGAGGAATTTTCATGAAAAAACATTTAACCGCCATCAGCTTAAATTTGCTCAAGGTTTGGGGCGCTGCTTGGGTTGGCTTTTTGATCGGATCCATCCCATTGTATATCATTCGTGCTAATAGCGTTCCAAGAAATACCGAAAACATACTTTTTGGGATCATTGGCGGCGTTGGAACGATGATCACGCTTTTCTTCTTTTTCAAATGGGAAGGAAGAAAAAGAGAGTTTCGCGTAGCGCCCCCCAAAAAAATCATCTTGTACTCCGTTTCTCCGACTATTCTGTGGGCATTGATCGGCTCTCTTTTCCCCAATCCCTTTCTTGTATTGACAACCACCGCATCTTTTTGCAATGGCGTGACAGGTGTCGAAAGCATAGTTGAATATACTTTTTTCCAGCCCTTCCCCTATGCACTACTATTTGCAATTTTTTATTCTGCCGCTATTTTTGGCGGTTATATGTACGGTCGTAAATTCAACGACCTTTGATACAAACGATATTTTCGAAACATAAGGAAACATAACTATGAGAATGAGAAGAAAAAAGCACGGTGCTGAAAGAATCGCCGCGTGCTCCGAAATTTTAATCCCCGCACCGATTGAACCTGCGGCACATCCGCAATCGTTTTTTGCTGACGAGCGCCCTGTGTGCCTTGAGATCGGTTGCGGCAAGGGCGACTTTGCCGTTGGAATGTCGGCAAAGCATCAAAACCTCAACTTTATCGCAATGGAACGCGTTCCCGACGTGGCTTGTCTTGCACTTGAAAAGGCAATGGCGGCAAAAGACTCTCGCCCCGACAATCTGCGTTTCCTCATTGGAGACGCGCGCAATCTTACCGAATATTTCCTGCCCCACTCCTTTGATCGCATCTATCTCAATTTCAGCGATCCTTGGCCCAAAAAGGGATATGCAAAGCGTCGCTTAACACACCGCGGCTTCCTTGAGCTTTACCGTTCACTGCTCTGTGAGCACGGTCTTTTGATTTTGAAAACCGACAACGAAGGCTTGTTTGATTTCAGCTTGGAAGAGTTTGAAGCAATGGGACTGACCATCGAGTGGCAAACACGCGATCTGCACGCATCCGAGGCGGCTGCCGAGAATGTGATGACCGAGTACGAACGCCATTTCTCGGAGCTTGGACAAGTCATTTATTCGGCACGTGTCCGTTTTTGAGGTGATACAATGCTGAAAAATTTACTCAAATCCTCTCGTAGCTATCGCAGCTTTGACGAGAGTGTAAAGATCTCTCCCGAACGGCTTGCCGATTGGGTGGACTGCACGCGCTATGCGCCCTCCTCCATCAATTTGCAAATGCTCAAGTTCTGTGTCGTAACCGACTCTTCCCTTTGTGCACGTCTGCTTGGCGGTACGCGTTGGGCGGGAAAGATCAAGGATATGAAATTGCCGCCCGATGGACACGCACCTGTGGCTTATATCGTTATTTGCGCTGATAAGAGCGTTATTTCCACGGCGGAAGGCTTTGATAAGGACGTTGGTATTTGCGCCCAGACCATTATGCTCGCCGCCTCTGAAGCCGGCTTTGGCGGTTGTATGATCGGTTCGTTTTCTCCCGACGAAGTAAAGGAAATTTTGGAGCTTGACGAAAATCTTGTTCCCAAGCTCGTTTTGGCTCTCGGCAAGCCCTATGAGCGCGTGGAGCTTGTTGATGAAGCCGATGACGGAAGTGTGACCTACTATCGCGAGGGCGGCATTCATTACGTGCAAAAGCGCAAGCTTGAAAACATTTTGATTCAAAAATAAAGGAAAGGAATTGGCTATGACACAAGAACCCAACGGCGTGCTCATTGTAAACAAGCACGCAGGCGTGACCTCCCATCACATTGTGGGAGTTGTGCGCCGTCTTTACAATACGCGTCGTGTGGGACACTCAGGCACGCTTGACCCAATGGCTACGGGTGTGCTCGTGGTGCTTATCGGTCGCGCAGCAAAGGCTTCGGAGTATCTCTCGCATGATGCCAAGCATTATCGCGCAATTCTGCGACTTGGTCTTACAACAGACACCGAGGATACCACGGGTACGGTGCTTTCGACCTCAGAGAATATTCCAACGAATGAAGAATTGCAAGCGGTCCTTCCCCGCTTTCGCGGCAAGATCCTGCAAACACCACCTATGTACAGTGCGCTGAAGGTGGACGGTCAAAAGTTGGTTGACCTCGCACGTCGCGGTGAAGTGGTTGAGCGCGCGGCACGCGAAATTGAGATCTTTTCGCTTGAAGCAACGCCTACCGACAATACATGTGAGTACGTTCTTGACGTACATTGCTCGGGTGGTACGTATATTCGCACACTTTGTGCCGATATTGGTGCGGCTCTTGGCTGCGGCGGTGCGATGGCATCACTTGAGCGCGGTGAAGCATGCGGCTTTGACCTCTCACAAGCACACACCACAGAAGAGCTTGATGCAATGACCCCCGACGAGCGTTTGGAATTGCTCATTCCTACCGAAAAGCTTTTTTCAAATCTACCCGAGATCCGCCTCTCGGCTTTCTTTGAAAAGCTCTCGCGCAGCGGTTGCGAGATCTATTTAAAGAAATTGGGCATTTCTTTGCCTCTTGGCACGCGTGTGGCTCTTTGCAATGCAAATGGTGCTTTCTTCGCGCTTGGCGAGGTTGGCGAATTCCGCGAAGGCGTTGCCGTGAAAGCGATTAAGATGTTTGTAATTGAATAAAACGGCAAAAAGAGACCTTTCCCATCGGAAAGGTCTCTTTTTTATTATGCTCCGAGATTTTCAAGGAGCGTGGTTGCGCGACGCTTGAGGAGTGTGGAATAGTAAGTAACCACAATGATTTCAAGAGCGCGGTTGAGACGTTCGCGTGCGCCGTCTACGGGCTCAACGTAATCCTCGGTGATATTTGCAACGCAATCTGCAATTTCTTCGAGCGAGCAATCACCGGTATTGATGATATGCTCGAGAATACGGCAGATATAGTCGTAAAGCTGAGAATCGGTAATGATATCGTCGCTTCTATCCTCTACGCTACCGTTGATGTAGTGAATAAGGAATGCGATGTGCTCGAGCTGCATGCAAGAACGCAGCATATTGATGATAAGAATGTGCGCAACTTGGTCCATATTGTACTTTTTGAGTCTTGCGTTTGCAACCCAGCCGCGCTTGGTCCAGTTTTGCAGAGTGGAGCTATCAATGCCGGAAATATCGCGAATTTGCGTCAGCATTACGCCCTCGCTAACAAAAAATACCTTTTTGAGAAATGCAAGACCTGTCAAGTTCTCCATTTCTGCTTTTTTTAGCTTTGTGCCGGGAATATATTCATCCAAAAAATGCAGTTTCATAATTTTCCTCCATATTTATATCAGTATAATTTTCTCTATACAAATTATATCACATAATCACGGGATTGTCAATTATAAAATTTTGATTTTTTTGTGAATATTTTTTCTCTGTTATACTGTCAGCACAAAATATCACGCACAATGCTATCACAATCAAGGTCAAAGCTCTTCCAAATGGGCTCGTCCTGTGTTTGAATTGCAAAATGATCGCTTAAAGCTTTGATGGTAACGCGCTTGTTTTGCATTGTCTCATAGCCCGAAAGTGCGGCAGAAAGATTCATTCCCATGCCGCCCGTGCGGATCTCTTCCTCAAGGAAAAGAATACGACAAGGCGTTTTTGGGAGCAGCTTTGCAACGTCATTTGCAATTTTTGCATACGGTTTGATCTGCTCAAGCAGAAGAATACCAACCTTCTTGCCCTGCTCCTTCAAAGCTACTTTTGCCTTGATCGCTTCGGTTGTGATGCGACCGTGCGTAATGATGACAGCATCTAAGCTTTCGGCATCATTTACACCGTAATCGGCGCGCACGCGCCCCGAAACGCTTGCATAGGGTGAATAGAAGGTCTCTTGCACCGCTTTTTCTTCATATCCGTTGGGGTAACGAATAGCGGCAGGCGTGCCTGCGGCAAGTGCCTCGTCCATTACCGAGCACAGAGCTTCGTTTGTGATGGGCGTATAGATGCTGAGATTTGGAATCTCAGAGAGAAATGCAACGTCAAAAATGCCGTGGTGCGTGGGTCCGTCGGCAGCATTGAGACCTGCGCGGTCAACGCAAAAAACAACGGGCAAATTTTGCAGAGCTACGTCGTGAATGATATTGTCATAGGCGCGTTGCAAAAAGCTGGAATAAATAGCAACCACGGGGCGATAGCCGTTTGCGGCAAGCCCTGCGGCAAAGGTTGTGGCGTGAGATTCGGCAATGCCAACGTCAAAAAAGCGTTCGGGATGGGTCGATTGGAAAACAGAAAGCCCCGTGCCCGATGTCATTGCCGCGGTAATGGCACAAATGCACTTGTCGGCATTTGCAAGCTCGGTCAAGTGCGTGCCCATTTCCTCGGAAAAGCAGTTGGTGGCATGTTGCTCGGTTCCTGCGGGATGCAGAGCGTGATAACGGTCGGGGTGCTCCTCTGCAGGAAGATAACCCTTGCCTTTTTGGGTTTTGAGATGGACAAAGCAAGCTTTTTTTGTTGCTTTGGCTTTTGCAAGAAGCTCCTCAACGGCATATTCGTCGTTTCCGTCAATGGGACCGAAATAAGAAAAGATATGATAAGAATCCACCAGCTCTTTGACGTTTTGAGAGGCGGACGCATCGTTTTCGTTCAAGATTATAACAAGGCGCAAATCCTTGCGGCCGTTGTTAAGTGCCTCGTGGATCATTCCACCCGTAAAGGCACCGTCGCCAAACAAACAAACGGTCCAAGCATCAGAGGCACTCAAGCGATCCGCTTCGGCAAAGCCGAGGGCAGCCGAAAGAGACGTGGAGCTATGCCCTGTTCCAAAAGCATCGTGCAGGCTTTCACTGCGCTTTGGAAAGCCGCTGACACCGCCCCCCTTGCGGAGCGTGCCGAATTCCTCGCGCCGACCAGTGATGAGCTTGTGTGTATAGCTTTGGTGACCGACGTCGAAAATGATATGGTCATTGGGAGAGGAAAAGACGCGATGAATGGCAAGCGTTGCTTCAACCGCGCCAAGATTGGATGCAAGGTGTCCGCCGTTTTCTTGTACTCGTTCAATCAGGAATGAGCGGATCTCGTCAGCAAGAAGAGGGATCTCCTCTCGGGGCATATTTTTGAGGTCTGTGGGCGAGTTGATGCGCTCAAGATGCGCGTAAAGCTCGCTTTTTTTGCTCTTTGTTGCCATTTGCGTCTCCTTTCTGCCATCACAGGCGAATTTTTACAGCATTACAGTATAGTATACCACGAAAATGAGGAAATGTCAAGTTTTTGGAAACAAAAAGGATGCCACCGAGGTGGCATCCAAGAAAAGAAATTGTTATTGCGTTACGGGAACGTCCTCGGGGTGATAGAATTGCAGCCTTTCATCGTTTAACAATCTCATTCACAAAATCTTCAAACGATATTAGCCCATAAACGCTTGTTCCTTTAGAAGAACCTGTTAGGTCGTATTCGACCTCTTTCATTACACTTACAATAGCAGTATAATATTCACCAAAGGAAACTGCAACGTTTATGCCTTCATCACGGTTGCCGTTGTCGTATATCGTGTGCAAATGAAACGAAAGATAATATTTTCCTTCATAACGCATACAAGAAATCGTTTTGTTTTTGTGGTCACTCGAGGAAATGGAATAGTATATTGTATCCTTACTTGGTTCGTCTAAATAAATAAAGGTTTCACCAAAAGTAATGGGTGCACCTATATTGATTCCGTTTTCAAACGTTGGTTTGTAGATTTGGAAATGCTCCATATTGGGAGCATCAGCATCTGCATCAAGCAGGTCGGTTACGGTTAGCGCTTTGTTTATTTGAAACGCTACAATGCACTTCATATCGTTAAGGTATTCCCGAATTTCATTTTCGTTTTGATACCCTATCCAAGTATACTCATCACAGCAACAATTTCGAGTTTCGGTATGTCCGTCCGCAGGATTAAAATATCCGCATACAAAATAGTCGTTGTCGACGTCAAAAGCAACGTGTATGGGGCGAGTACCGTTTTTAATACTGTTGATTTTTGAGGCAAAGGTGTTGTTTGTAATTATTACAATATCATCAAAACTCCTTATGCTGTGGGAGTATCTCTTCAAATAAGTACGTAGTGTCACAATGAGTTCGCTGCTTTTATCTAACACGCCCGTCAAAGTTGGTGTGTTTGGAGCAGGTTTCAGCTCTATTGCATTCGTGGAGGTTTCATTGGGCGTGGTTTCCTCTGTCGTATTTTGCGGTGTCGTTTGCTCGTTTTTGTTATTTTGCAAACAGCTTGTTACTGTCAGCAACAAAAGCGAGCAGACTAAAATAAGCAAAATCAGTTTTTTCATAGCAACTCCTAACGTTGAATTTTTGTAAAATCAAAAAGAGCGCACAAATAGGCTATTACAGCTCTACCTTTGCGCTCTTAAATGACGATTTTGTGTTGTCCTTTTCGGTAGTGGCATAAGGCTGAACTGCGTTTGTGCATTGTGGTTCATTGGTATGTCACCTCCGTTTGTTATTTGCTACATTTACAGAATAGCATATTTTTGCGTATTTGTCAATATCTTTTTTAAATTATGCTAAAACGTCAAATATTTTTACTTTCCGCTCAAATTTTGACAAATTTCTCGAAAGAAAAGTTCTATAATAATACAAAAAGGGATAGCGAGGACTGCCCGAAAAGAAAGGAATGATAGTATTGCTTTGCGAAAAATGCAAAAAAAGGACGGCTACCGTCTTTTATAACGAAAACTTGAATGGAAAGGTGCGATCTTATTCTCTTTGCGGTGAATGTGCCGCAAAATTGCACGAAAAAGGAGACATTGGGGATATTACGTCAATGCTTGGCAGCTTTGCCGATCCCTTTTGCGATCTGCACGACAATCTCTTTGGTGGATTTTTTGGAATGGGTGCGCACCCATCCGTCAGCGGTAAAAAATGCCCCGACTGCGGCTCTACGTTCGCGCGCATTCGAGGAAGCGGACGTGTCGGGTGCCCATCCTGCTATCGCATCTTTGCGGATGAGCTGGCACCCACGCTCCATACCGTGCACGGAGCGACGTCGCATACGGGTGCCGTTCCTGCCCGTCATCGCGCAAGACGCGCCAAGGCAGAACGCCTCAAGGTGCTGCGCCGACAGATGCAAGAGGCTATTGGCAAGGAAAACTTTGAATTGGCTGCCTCTTTGCGTGACGAAATTAAAAATTTGGAAGAAAATAAGGGAAAGGAGTGTGAAGCATAATGGCTTGGTATAACACAACGGGTGCGCTTTGCGATACGGTGATCAGCTCGCGCGTGCGCATTGCAAGGAACATAAAGGGGTACCCCTTCCCCTCCCGACTTGACGCAAACGGAGCAAATGAGATCATTGAAAAAATTTCGGCTCCTTTGGAGAGTGCAGGTCACAGACGCATCAATTTTTCGGATATTTCACCTGTGATGGCGACCTCTTACGTCGAGCGCCACTACGTCAGCCCCGAGTTTGCAACTATGGAAACACCGCACACGCTCCTTTTGCAAGAGGCAAACGGAACTGCGATCATGCTGTGCGAAGAGGATCATTTACGTATTCAATCCATTCTTTCGGGACTTTCTTTAGAGGAAGCCTACAAAAATGCCTCTGCCATTGAAAAAAAGCTGGATGCCGATTTTGATTTTGCTTACAGCGACACTCTCGGGTACCTTACCCACTGCCCCACCAATCTCGGCACGGGTATGCGCGCCTCGGTTATGATGTTTCTGCCCGCTCTCTCGCGTGGCGGTTATATGCCCTCGCTTGCGGCACAGCTTGCAAAATTGGGACTTGCCATGCGCGGAATTTTTGGTGAAGGTAGCGGCAGCGCGGGATGTATGTATCAGATCTCCAATCAAATCACGCTCGGCATAAGCGAGAGTGAAATTCTCGGCAAGTTGACTGAGGCGGTTCGGCAGATCCACGAAAGCGAAATGCAAGCGCGAAAGAACATTCAAGAGGACGCACTTGAGGCGCTTACGGATAGAGTCGCGCGAAGCGTGGGAATACTAAAATATGCTTATATGATCAGCACCGAAGAATTTATCAAGTTCTTTTGCGACGTGCGCCTCGGAATTTCGTTGGGGCTTGTTGAGGACGTCAAATATGAGCAACTTGGAACGCTCTTGGTTGAGGCAATGCCCGCCACGTTGACGCTCTCGTCGGAAAGCACCCCCAAGGGTGAGGCTGCGCGTGACAAGCTACGTGCCGCACGCATCAAAGCGGTGCTTGATGCCGCAAACGGATAAAGGGACAGAAAGGATACGGAATGAAAAACAGATTTACGCAAAAAGCACAGAATGCGCTCAATTTTTCGCTTTCGAGTGCCTCGCAAATGGGTCACACCTACATTGGCTCAGAGCACCTTTTGCTCGGTCTTTGCCGCGAGGAAAGCGGTGTTGCCGCACACTATTTGCAAAGCCGCGGTGTGGATGCCGAAAAGGTAAAAAACGCCATTATTCGTTTGGCGGGTGCGGGGGTTCCCTGCGAGGTCTCCGCTACCGATATGACACCGCGCACAAAAAGCATTATTCAAGCATCCCTTACGGAAGCCCAAAGGTGCGGTCAAGAGCTTATCGGAACCGAGCATTTGCTGCTTTCCGTCTTGCGCGAGCAGGATTCTGTAGCCGTGCGTATTTTGGAGAGCTTTAACATTTCCATCAGCGAGCTTTCAAACGACCTTTCCGCTTATATCGGTGCTTCTCCAACGCTTGATGGCAGCATTCCCGCCAAAGGAAAAAGCCCCGAACGGCAGCGCAGCAGCGCCCTACTCTCTACCCAAACGCTCAAGAGCTATGCGCGTGACCTTTGCGAGCTTGCTGCAGCCGGAAAGATCGACCCCGTTATTGGGCGTGCGCGCGAGACCGAGCGCCTGATCCAAATTCTCTCGCGGCGGCAAAAAAACAATCCTTGCCTTATTGGTGAGCCCGGTGTTGGCAAGACCGCGGTTGTTGAAGGACTTGCAAGCCGCATTGTGGCAGGCGACGTCCCTGAAAATCTTTTGGAAAAAACCGTTGTCACGCTTGATATTGCCTCAATGATCGCAGGCGCAAAATACCGCGGTGAATTTGAGGAACGTTTTAAAAACGTAATGGAAGAGGTGCGCAAAAACCCAAATATTATTCTCTTCATCGACGAAATTCACACCATTATCGGTGCCGGTGCGGCAGAGGGAGCGGTGGATGCCGCAAACATCATCAAGCCCGCTCTGGCGCGCGGTGAATTGCAGGTGATCGGTGCCACCACCATTTCGGAGTACCGCCGTCATATCGAAAAGGACGCGGCACTTGAGCGTCGTTTTCAATCTGTGACCGTGGGTGAGCCGTCGGCAGAGGATGCCCTGGACATTCTGCGCGGCTTGCGCGAAAAATACGAGGCGCATCACAAGCTCAAAATTTCGGATGAGGCACTCGAGGCAGCGGTGGAGCTTTCCATTCGCTATATTGCCGACCGTTATCTGCCAGATAAGGCGATAGATCTTATTGACGAGGCGGCATCTCGCCTGCGTATTCGAGCGCATACCTCTCCCGACGGCATTAAGGCCAAGGAAGAAGAACTCAAGCAGGTGTGCCTTGCAAAAGAATCAGCAATTCTTTCGCAGGAGTTTGAGCATGCCGCGGCTCTGCGCGATAAGGAGCAAGCGCTAAAAAAAGAGATCGAGGAAGAAAAATCGCATTGGCGCACCTCGCAGGATGAAAACACGCTTTTGGTGCAAAAGAGTGACATTGCCGAGGTGGTAACGCTTTGGACAGGGATCCCCGTTCACAACCTGCTCACCGAGGAAGAAGAGCGGCTCTTGCACCTTGAGGAGCACCTGCGGGCACGTGTGATCGGGCAAAACGACGCCATAGCAGCCGTTGCGAAAGCCATACAGCGAGGTCGAATCGGCTTGAGCGACCCGCGCCGCCCGATCGGTTCCTTTATTTTTATGGGGCCTACGGGTATTGGAAAGACCGAGCTTGCGCGTGCGCTTGCCGAGGTCATGTTTGGGAGCGTGAATGCGATGATACGCCTTGATATGTCGGAATATATGGAAAAGCACAGTGTTTCCAAGCTTATCGGCTCCCCGCCCGGCTACGTTGGCTTTGACGAGGGCGGACAACTCACAGAAAAGATCCGTCGCAAGCCCTATTCTGTCGTTCTTTTTGATGAGATCGAAAAAGCACATCCCGATGTATTTAATATTCTTTTGCAGGTGCTTGAGGATGGGCACCTGACCGACTCGCAAGGGCGGCAGGTCGACTTTAAAAACACGATCATCATTCTCACCTCAAACGTGGGAGCGGCAGAGCTATCGGCTTCAAAAACGCTTGGGTTTGTATCCGATGCGCACGCAAGCGAGGAGGATGAGCGCCGCGAAAAGATGATGCGCGCTTTGCGTTCAACCTTTCGGCCCGAATTTCTCAACCGCATTGATGAGGTCATCGTTTTTAACAGTCTTTCCAAGGACGACATTGAAAAGATTGCGGGCTTGATGCTAAACGACGTGATCGAACGCTCCAAAAGCATTGGCATCTCTCTTTCCATTGCTCCCTCTGTGGCAGAGCTGCTTGCCCAAAAGGGCTTTGATGCCAATTGGGGGGCACGCCCCCTGCGCCGCACCATTATGCGGCTTGTGGAAGATAGACTTTCGAGCGACCTTTTGGAAGGCAAATTCAAGGCGGGTGACACTGCTCTGGGAACGGTTCTTGGCGAAGAGATCGTATTTGAAAAGAAATAAAGTAAAGGACAGAGTTTTTTGTGCTCTGTCCTTTTCTGCCGTTCTCACTTTTTTAAACTATTGACAAATACGTAAAAATATGTTATTCTGTAAATGTAGCAAAAATTCAACACAAGGAGGCTGTTATGAGAAAAACGATTTTGCTGATTTTAGTCTGCTCGCTTTTGTTGCTGACAGTAACAAGCTGTTTGCAAAATAACAAAACCGAGCAAACGACACCGCAAGATATAACCGACGGTACTACGCAAGATAACGTTCTTGACAAAACAACAACCGATGAAGCTACAACAACAGAACCGCTCCCCAACGAAAGCTCAACTATTGACAATAATCAAACCACTCCGCCCCCCGTTATCGATTCAGGCGAAGTGCAAGACAGTACCGATCCTTTGATCGTTGCAATCCTTACGTACATTAAGGAAAGCGGAGTTGACATTGATCCGGGACCCGCTCCTATCACCTATTCGATCAACAAGATCAAAAAAGGTAAGCAACCGGTCCTTTTTGCTGCCGATCCAAATGAATTCTATTTTGTTTGCGGATACTATCCAAACGCATCTGAGGAACAATCAGACGACCTTTCTCATTATACTGCAAAACAATACGTTTGGGTAAAATATGATACTGCGAATTCCATTTGCGAGTATCACAATGGCGGTAAAATAGCCGTCTCGTTCCAAATCAATAAATCGTTGACGGTTATCGACATTCTCTCCAAAGAGACAGATGTTCTTGAGTTTGAGCATTTCCTCTCCTACACCCCCATATTTGAGAATGGGTTAAACGTCAATACTCATATATTTTTTGATGAGGCTTTTATTTACCTAAATGATTCCGGCAAAGATGCTGTATATCACTCTAAATCAAGTGCCGATCATTCATCAATTACAATAGAATGTATTTGCCTTGAGGGAGAATACTATATCCCTATTCACTTGGAAACAGCAAAATCTGATGAGACCGTTGATGTTCTTGCGTTTCTTACTCAACAATCTTTTATTAGAGAATGCGGCGAGTATTACGATGAAATTCTTGGCGTAATAGATTGTGAAAAATACAGTAAAGAAAGCAAAGGATACACTCATTACTATGGATTGATTTCGGTAAAAGATTTTGTGGGGAGCGTTTTAAATTAACCAATCTTTTGGGATGCCGCTTTGGCGGCATCCTTTTTGATTTATTCATCAAATCTTTTTATTTTTTTCCAAAAAGTCCACACAAATGCGTAATTATATGTTATAATATATTTAATTATACCATTTAGGAGGTGCGTGATGAAAAGAAAGTCAAAAAAGCTTATGTTGGCGCTTGTTTGTGTGGCACTCGTTGCTTGTCTTGTTGGCGGTGTTGTCTTTGTTGTCAGCGGTAACACGCGCTACTTTGAAGGCGCGGCTGAAGAATACTATCAATCTCTTCTTACCAAGGGATTTCCCGAAGATTATGCGCGCCCCTTGACCGAATTACATCTTCTCCATCCCGAATGGGATTTCAGTCCCCTGCTCGTTACCGAGGGCAATCCCCTTTACCGCTGGGATTACATCATTCAGCAGGAAACTCAAGACCCCTCTCTCAATTTGATATCGAGTAACGAGAATTATTTTGCTTACCGCCACCTTCTCAATTTTGAAACCTACGATTCGGGTTACTATCAGGCTTCCGAATCTGCGGTAAAATACTTTATGGACCCCCGCAACTTTTTGAACGAAACAGATATTTTTCAGTTCTACGATCTTTCAGCTGCGCACAGCGTAGGAATTGAAGAGGTACAAGCGGTTCTTGACGGCACGTTTATGGCGGACGCAACTCTCGAAAATGGCAAAAGCTATGCCGAGTATTTTATTGAAGTAGGAAAAGAGCTTAGCATCAATCCCGTTTATCTTGCCGTTAAGGCACGTCAAGAACAGGGATTCTCCGGTGCTTCCCCCGTACTTAGCGGCGAATGCGGCTCCCTTCTTGCCGACTATTATCAAAATGGTACGCAAACATCCCCCGAGGGCAACAAGGTCATGGCTCCCACCGAGGGATATACATCAGAAGAGCTTTTGGCCCTTGACGGCTATTACAATCTCTTTAACATCAAAGCAAGCGGAAACGGGCTTTTTGCTATTTACCACAGTGCTATGAAGCGCGCACAAAGCGGAACCGAGGCAATGGCACAGACTTGGGGCTCCCCTGCCTGGAACACCCTTTGGAAATCCCTTTGGGGTGGTGCTTACACCATTAAAACAAGCTTTATCGACCGTTACCAAAACACCGTCTATTTGCAAAAGTTCAACGTAGACAGTCGCGCGGCTGACCGCAACTTTTGGGGTCAGTATATGCAAAACGTGGCGGGTTCTCTAACCGAATCTCGCACACTTTTTAGTGCTTTTGCCTCATCCGGCGTTCTTGACGGTCATTGCAGCTTTGTCATCCCGGTTTACGCGTGTATGCCAAAGACCGCTTGCAAGGATCCTGCCGGTGGCCTTTGCTCCTATCTTGCCGTGGCAACTCAAAAATACGATAGCGCGGCATTTTTCTCAAGTCCCATTTTGCAAACCTCCACGTCGGCAGTTTATGACACCTTGCGCGTTTATTCCGATGATTCCCTGCACCTGCGCGGCATTATGACGCACTCTTACGGCGTAAAGGCGATCGAATACCGTTGGGATGACGGCGAATGGCTCCCGCTTTGCCAAGGCGACAAATTCGACGTTACCATTCCCTTAACCTTTGAAACGGGCTCCATGCACATTCTCACGCTCCGCACAATTGCAGCGTATGATCATCTTGAAAGCACCAAAAAGTCCAATTGGTCGGTTTTGTCGGCGGTCTTTTACGTAAACGTCGTCGAACGCCCCGAGATCAATATCTTTATTCAAAATAGAGAAAGCACGACTACCACGCTTCATCGCGCGGGCACGGAATTTACGCTCCCTGTTTGCGAGGAAGAAAACTTTGTGGGTTGGTATGGCTCTGACGATACCCTTCTGCCCTCGGGCGGCACCGTTTCTCCCGAGGCGGACATCACCTACACCGCACTTTTTATGCGCTTTGAGGCAATGCGCGGTGCGGCATTGGTTTTTCCCGAGGATGAGGTGCATCTTCGCTTTTACGCTGCCGCTGAATCGGAGACCCTTGAAATGCTTGCCGCCTCAAACGCCTCTATCTCATTTTTTGCCACCATTGTAAATGAAGATGGCACTACTGAAGCTTCTCCCGTTACCTTGCGTGGGCTTGATAATTCTTTTGAAACGACCTGGCGCGTCCTTTCGGCTGACACAAAAGTAATTGAAGAAGATGCCCACGATGCGCAGTTTTCGATGCGCTTTTGGGCGGTTTGCACCTATTCCGACGGCAGTGTGCAAGCTTCTGCCCCCTGCGGCATATACTGTGAAAGAAGCGCCGCCGAGGTTGCAAGTGCCGCACTTGCAGATACGACTGTTCAATACGATAGCAACGTTGCCGAGCATTTAGCAAAAATCGTTTTGGCGGCAACCGCTTGAGAGAAAGGAATCCTCTTTGTTATGAAAACACTTGGTTATTACAACGGCAAAATTGATGAGCTTGACAAAATAACCATCCCGATGCTTGACCGCGCCTGCTATTTTGGCGACGGTGTTTATGACGTCACGTTTTGCCGCAACTATAAGATCTATCGACTGCGCGAGCACGTAGAACGCATTTTTCACAGTGCCGAATTGCTCAAAATTCACCCCGAGATCACCCCCGATGCCCTTTGCGAGTTGGTTGAAGGTCTTGTTAAAAAACTCGATTCGGATGAGCTTTGGGTCTATTTGCAATTTTCTCGCGGAACCGATTTTCGCAATCACGCATTCCCCGAGGCGGCAACGCCCAATTTGTGGATCATGCTCAAGCCCGCAAAGATCAAGGATACATACCGCCAATTGCGCGTAATCACACGCGACGACACGCGCGCTCTGCATTGCAATATCAAGTCTCTCAATCTGCTGCCCAGCGTGCTTGCCACGCAGGCTTGCGTTGATGCGGGCGTAGACGAGTGCATCTTGCACCGCGACGGAATTGTGACCGAGTGCGCGCACTCCAACGTTTCCATTCTCAAAAACGGAACGCTGATCACACACCCTGCCAATGAATATATCCTTGCAGGCACGGGACGCGCACATCTGATGGATGCTTGCCGTCATTTTGAAATTCCCGTTGTTGAGAAGGAATACACGCTTGACGACCTGAAAGCGGCTGACGAGGTTATTTTGACCTCTGCTTCGGCTCTTTGCATGCGCATTGTTGAGGTTGACGGCGCCCCCGTTGGGCAAAAAGCACCTCATACCCTGAAGACCCTGCAAGACTATCTCTTGAACGACTTTATGGCAGAAACCACCCCCGACATACAATAATCTCTAACGGATGCTTCGCATCCTATCACCTCATCCGGCGCCTTTTGACGCCACCTTCTCCTCAATGAGAAGGTTTGATAAACATTGCAAAAAAACAAGTAAAGGAAGTATTGGCTTTGGCTAACGAAAAAAAGAAAGGAAAGCTGTTTGGCTTTTTTGATTACAACCGTGACAATCGCCCCGACGCGGTTGAAGAAGATACGACACCAACCCTGAAAAGATATTTTAAGCTGCTTGGCAGACGCTTTTGGAAGCTGGTAACCCTAAATTTGATGATGCTGCCCTTGATCGTCCCCGTGCTCGTTTGCTTCTACCTTTATGTTTCAATGAGGCAAACGCCTGTTTCGGGTGAGGTTTTGTTCCCGCAGCTCCTCGGTGCGAGCGCTGTTGGTTCAACACCGACTGCCACACTTTTGTTTGACCTTTTTGGCGCGCAACAGAATATTCCCGTATTCACCACGTGGACCTATATCGGTATGGGTATTTGCATTGCATTTTTGGTGATTACCTTTGGTTGGCAGAACGTAGGCGCGGCTTACATTGTGCGCAATATGGTGCGCGGTGAGCCTGTGTTTGTTTGGTCTGACTACTTTTATGCCATTAAGCGCAACCTCAAGCAAGGCTTCTTCCTTGGTCTGATTGATGCCTTTATAATCTTTACCCTGGGCTTTGACATCGTTTACTTCTGGGGTCGCTCCGGCACGTTTGTGCTCGACTTTGGCTTTTTTGCCATTTTGGCAATGATCATTCTCTACTTCCTGATGCGCTTTTACATCTATTTGCTCCTGGTTACCTTTGACCTTTCCATTTACAAAATACTCAAAAATTCGCTGATCTTTGCAATTTTAGGCTTTAAACGCAATATTATGGGCGTGCTTGGCATTGCCCTCATCACAGGTATACACGTTTTCCTCATTCCGCTCCTTATAACAACTCCCTTGAGCGGCATTCCGATCATTTTGCCCTTCCTTTGGTATATGGCACTTGTTACCTTTACATCGGCATACGCGGCATATCCCGTTATCGACCGCTTTATGATCGCACCTTACGTTGCGAGTGAAGCATCCGAGGAAGAAGAAATAACCGAAGAAACGGTTGAAGAAGAAAATAAATAATTTTATGGCGCACCTATTTTAGCTTAGGTGCGCCATACCTAATATATTTCCAACCACAAGTTGGAGAAATATATATCATATCAAACCAATACGTCATTGCTTTTTGTTTTTAAAAATGCTATAATTCAAGTGTGATTACAATAAAAGTGAGGGATTAATTTAATGAAGATCATAAAAATAAGCGAAAATATCACTCTTTTAAGAAAACGAGCAGGAATAACGCAAGAGGAACTTGCAAAAAAACTAAATGTATCCAATCAAGCCGTATCAAAATGGGAAGCCGGTAAATGCTGTCCCGATATAGAGCTTTTACCAGAGCTTGCTTCCCTTTTTGAAATTTCTATTGATGAACTATTGTTGGGCGAATGTTTGGTTAAGAAAAAACTTCACACCGAAGCAAATGATGCTCTTGTAATTCAAGCGATTGAAATTGCACAAAAAGAAGGACACATTTATACAGCATTATTACAAAGACATTGTAATATTGGATATAGTAAAGCTAAAAAACTTATTGATGATATGTGTAAATGTGGATATATAAAGCAAGAGGTAGGTTCTAAATCATACATATATAATTATAATAGCAACATCTAATAAAATGAGATAGAAAACTACTTGCGCGATAGAAGCTACGCTTAAAGAGGCTCCCTCCGGGAGGGAGCTGGCGCCGAAGGCGACTGAGGGAGCACGCGTGTAGTAAAAGCTTTTAGTCGCGCAGGCTCCCACCACCGCTGTCGCGGTCCCCCTCCCTCTCGGAGGGAGGCTTTTAAACGCATCCTCTTATAACACAAAATCGGCAGAGAAACAATATCTCTGCCGATTTTTATTTAGAAAAATTATTTGCCTGCGGTCATCTTTGCGATTTCGTCAGCAAAGTTTTCTTCTCTCTTTTGGATGCCTTCGCCCTTTTCGAAGCGATAGAAATCAACAACCTTAATTTCGCCGCCCATTTCCTTTGCAGCAGCTGCTACATATTGGCTAACCTTCATTTCGTCGTCCTTAACGTAGGTCATATCGAGCAAGCAGTTGTTGTCGTAGAACTTGGAGATACGGCCTTCAACCATCTTCAGCTTGATCTGCTCAGGCTTCTTTGCGTTTGCGGGATCGTTAGCGATTTGAGCCAGAAGAATGTTCTTCTCTTCCTCGATAACGGAAGCAGGAACGCTCTCGCGAGAGAGATAAGGAGTGGGATATGCGCCGATTTGGAGAGCGATATTCTTTGCGAATACTGCGAAATCAGCGTGGTCAGCAACGTTGGTCTCGAACTTAGCGATAACGCCGATGGAGCCGGTGCCGTGAATGTAAGTGCTGGTGATGCCGTTAACGATAACGAAACGACGGATGGTGAGCTTTTCACCGATCTTGAAGATCATTTCCTTGATCTTAGCATCAACGTTCATCTCTGCATCGTATTGGCAAGCCATAAGAGCGTCGATGTCAGCGGGCTTTTGAGCGATGATAATAGCGAGGAGCTCGTTTACGAACTCTTTGAAGGTTTCGTTCTTTGCAACGAAGTCGGTCTCGGAGTTAACCTCGATCATGGCGGTAACGTCGCCGTCCTTTGCGATAGCAACAACACCGTCAGCTGCAATTCTGGTAGCCATTTTGGACTCAGCCTTGAGCTCACCCTTCTCACGAAGGATCTTAATAGCAGCGTCAAGATCGCCGTCTGCTTCAACGAGTGCCTTTTTGCACTCCATCATACCAATACCTGTTCTCTTACGGAGCTCAGCTACGTCTTTTGCTGTAATATTTGCCATTTTTTTATCCTCCAAAAAGTAGTAAAATTACTCTGCATCTGCAGCTGCCTCAGCTGCGGGAGCCTCTTCGGTTGCGGTCTCTTCGCCTTGCTTGCCTTCGATGATAGCATCTGCAAGTGCGGAGGAGATGAGCTTGATAGCGCGGATAGCGTCATCGTTGCCGGGGATTACGTAGTCAGCATCGTCGGGATCGCAGTTGGTATCAACGATAGCGATTACGGGAATACCAAGCTTCTTTGCTTCGAGAACTGCGTTTCTTTCCTTCTTGGGGTCAACGATGAATACTGCATCGGGGAGTCTTTCCATGGTCTTGATACCGCCGTAGCTCTTTTCAAGGTCAAAGATCTCTTTTTGCATGCTTGCAACTTCCTTCTTGGGAAGCAGATCAAAGGTGCCGTCCTCTTGCATTTTGTAGAGGTCGTTGAGACGGTGAATGGATCTCTTAATGGTCTTGAAGTTGGTCATCATACCGCCGGGCCAACGAACGTTTACGTAGTACATACCGCAACGGTTAGCTTCTTCCTTAATAGCTTCAGCAGCTTGCTTCTTGGTACCAATGAAGAGCAAGGTGCCGTTGTTCTCAGAGAGCTCACGAACAAAGTTGTAAGCCTCTTCAAACTTCTTTACGGTCTTCTGGAGGTCAATGATATAAATACCATTTCTCTCGGTGAAGATGTACTCCTGCATTTTGGGGTTCCATCTTCTGGTGTGGTGTCCAAAGTGAACACCTGCTTCAAGCAGTTGCTTAATAGAAATAACAGACATTTTAATGTCCTCCTTCGGTTTTTTCCACCATCGCGACGCAGTTGCCAAAACCGCTTTGCGGCACCGATGCAACGCTCGTCCGATGTGTGTATTATTTTAGCCGTGCTTTTTGCACAAGCGAAAATATTATATCATATAATATATATCTTTGCAAGCAAAATATTGTTTGTTTACAGTTTTTTTACAATTTAATAGCGCATCCCTTTCCTTTTGGGTCTTGGGCAAAGGCAGCACGAAAGATCGGAGGGCGAAAGGCGCACAAGAATGGTATCCTCGCCAAAGCATTCGATCTTATGCCAGGGGATGATGATGTCATCTTCCCTGCCCATTCCAAAAAGTCCGTCGCTTCCTGCGATCACAAGAGCCAGAATTTTGGCATCCTCGCAATCAAACTCAAAATCGCTTGCACACCCAAGTCGGGTCCCGTCACACAAATTGATGATCTCTAATTTGCGCAAATCGCGGGTACTGCATCGTTTCATTGCAAAATCTCTCCTTTGTTCGGTTTTCTACTGCAATTGTATGCAGACCGAGGAGATTATTTGGCTGTCCTATGCAAAAAAGGCAAAAGAAGCGTTAAAAGAAAATAAACGGCGGGTGCCAAGGGCAACAAAATTGCCGTCAGCGCCATCCAAGCTCCCATACCGGTAGCCGCTCCAAAGGAAGAGATCAGCGAGGACAAAAGGGTTAAAAGTGCAACCGCTGCAAGCAATATACCGCCAAGGATAGCGACTCTTTTGCTTTGCGATTTTACCCCTGCTTTATAGCAAATGCGACAAAAGATGCCGATTTGCAAAAGGAAAAGTGCAAAGAAAAGATAGGTTTGCGCGACACTTTGGGTCAGGACTCCCGTCAAAGTCAACACTATTGTTAAAAGTGCGGTAACGCCGGCAGAGATCACGGCAGGCAAAAGCGATTTTTTGGAAAGCAGCGTTTGGAGAATAAACTTTTGGTCAAGCGTTCCGGACTGTCGCAATGCGAATTGAGAGATTGGAGCTTCCGCAATAAAGCAAAGCGCTACCCCTTCGACAGCAAGGCTTGAGAGGAACATTTGCAAAGCAGAAAAGAGTCCGATGCCGCTGCAAACGCAAAGTAATATCATTAGGATGCGAGAGATTTGCGAAAGCACCCAAAATTGCAAAAAGATCCGCGTGCGCGCCTGCACGGCACGGCTATGGGAAATTGCTTGCAGGGCGGCATACACGCCACCCGAGGAGCGATCGGCACGCTCAATAATGACGTCAGCGTGTCGACGGAGCACTTGAGAGGCATTGTGACTTCCCTCTCCCCCGTCATCTTCCAGGGCTTCTTCAATATGATTTTCTGCATAATGCTTCAAGTCTGCGACCGTATCACACGCAAGCGTGAGAACGCCCGCGCGCAAAAAACAATTGTCATCTGCTTTGCCGCCAAGAACGGCTATGCGGTGCGCCCCCTTTTGATATGTGGGAAGAAGCACGGAAAGTTCTTCCTTGGAAAAGCCAATAAAGGTGCGGTAGGATTGCAAAAGTGCCGGTGTAAGATTTGGGTGCGCGGTGTTGCAATAGAGATAAGGCTCGGGCAAGCGGCAAACGCGTGCATAATCATCATCGGAGAGGAAAAAGCGTGTTGTGATGCCCGATTGCGAAAGCTCCTCGACGACCGAGGGCAAAACGGCACTTACTTGCTCGCGCAAGGCAAGAATACCGACAAGCACAAGCGTGCCGTCGCGGCTTTCCTTTGCAACGCAAAGCGTGCGGCAGCCGTTTTCTTCTGCATATTCGCAATATTTGCGCAGCGTTGAACGATATTCGGGCGTGATGGCACGCATTCGTGCTCCGTCCGCATAAAGCATACAATGGCGCATCAGCGTTCCGCTGTTGTCAAACAAATAACGTGTTACCCCCTCTTGCAGGTGAGCAGTGATGCACTGCCAAGAAGAGTGCTTTGGGTATGTATCTCTTTGGATCTTCTGCAAACGCACCTTGAGTGCGCCAACGTCAAAACCGCAAAGATCGCTTAATTCAGTGAGAAAAGCAGCTTTTGCTTCATTGGAAGAAAGACCGCCTGCGGTGAGTGAATGCATTTCTGCCTCGTGGCGCAAAAGCATTGCCTCGCATAAAGGCTGCAGATCTGTTTTGTTTTCATCGGAGCTTTTGAGAAGCTCTCTTTCTTTAACGAAAGCAGACCAAAAATGTGTGATGCCATCGCAAAGTCCGCGCTTGCCGACCACAAACAGATCGGTCACTCCCGCAAGCTTGGCAACGCCTGCCTCGGTTTTAATAACGGCTCTATTCTTTGGCGGGTCATTTTCAATGCACAAAAGCCTACCTCTTACGGCTATCCAATGCAAATACAAGGAAAGGACCGCAGGCGAAGCTGCTGCAATGAAAATGCACAGAGTAAAGAAGTATTCGGTCAAGTCTCCGCCCGTGGGCTTTGAAATGAGCCCGATCACCATCAAAACGCCTAAAAGGATAAGCGAGAAAAAGCCCCAAAGGCGCAAGTAGGGACGCAAGATCCTTTGCATCGGTGTCTCTCCGTTTTTCTCTTTGATCTCTGCGGGCAGCGTAAAGGAGTGCATAGCGCCAAGGTAAGAATGCTCACCCGTGGCTACCAAAACAGCTTTTGCCTCTCCGCAAAGGATCTCTGAGCCGCCGTAAAGCATATTTTCGGCAAGAGGTGCATCCACGTGCGTGCCGTAGGGATAGGTGACATCGGCATTTTTGGCGTATTCCTTGTAGATGGGGTTGCCCTTTTCGTTCGGTTGCAGGGTCAGCACACGCAGCTGCTGCGCGTTAAGAAGGCGGCAGTCACCGGGAACGATATCGCCCGTATGCAAAAGCAAAATGTCTCCTACAACCACGCGAGCGGCTGAAACGGTGAAGATTCTGCCATCGCGCAAAACCCTTACCGTAGGGGTGCGATACTGTGCCGTAACGCGTAAAAGCTCCTCGCTTTTGTAATAAATGCGCAAGAGCGCGGCTACCAACAAAAGCAGAACGACAACCGTGCAAACCACCTGCAAGGGTGACAAAAAAACGACGGCAAGCAATGCCGAAAAGAGCATCAAAAGCGTTGCAGGGTCAAAGAGCAAGCTTTTGATCGGACTTTTCTTTTTTTGCATTGTGTCGTCGAATAAGGGATTTCTCCCCTGCTTTTTAAGACGAGAACGAGCCGCCTTGCGGGAAAGCCCGCAGGCGGCATTGGTATGCAAGTGCTGGCACAACGACTGTGGCGTCGCTTGATGCCATCTCGAACCGTTTTCGTTCATAAAATCTCCTTAAATACTTACATACAAAGCACGTTGATGCTATCGCCCTCAAGAACGACCTTTGCCACGCTATACGAATGTGTATAGTCGGCAATAAGCTTTTCTGCCAGGCGGTCTTCAACCTCTTTTTGAATATAGCGGCGCATATTACGCGCACCGAATTTGCGCGAGAAGGATGCCTTTGCAATGTGCTCCAAAGCCTCGTCAGTATAAGAGAGCGCAATGGATTTTTCGGCAAGCGAGGTCTTGAGCTCCTCGAGCATAATGCGTGCAATGCCTACAAAATCGCGCTCGTCAAGCTGACGGAAGGTGATGATCTCATCCACACGGTTGATAAACTCGGGGCGTAAGAAGCCTTCAAGCGCCTTTTGCGTTTTGCTCTCGGCGGCCGTCTGCTCGCTGATCGCAAAGCCTGCGGCAGCACCCGAACGGTCGGAGCCTGCATTGGTGGTCATAACGATAACCGTGTTTTCAAAGTTGACCGTCTTTCCTCTTGCATCGGTGATGCGTCCGTCATCCAAAATTTGCAAGAGAATGTTAAGCACGTCGGGGTGTGCCTTTTCGATCTCATCAAAAAGGACGATGGAATAGGGACGGCGGCGGATCTTTTCGGTCAGCTGCCCTGCCTCGTCGTAGCCAACGTATCCGGGAGGCGCTCCAATAATGCGGGAAACGCTGTGCTTTTCCATAAACTCGGACATATCGAGGCGGATCAGGGTTTCGGGAGAATGGAAAAGCTCGTTTGCCAGAGTTTTGACAAGCTCGGTCTTACCCACGCCCGTAGGTCCTGCAAAAATGAAGGAAACGGGCTTTCTCTTGTAAGCAATGCCCGCGCGGTGGCGCTTGATTGCCTTGGAGACTGCCGAAACGGCGGTATCCTGACCGATGATATGCTCCTTGAGTTTACTTTCAAGGCGATCAATTTGTGCAAATTCGTTCTCGGTTATGCTGGTTGCGGGAACACCCGTCCAAAGCTCGATCACGTTTGCGATCTCTTCCTCGGTCAAGGTGACCTTTTTGGTCTCGGGCTCTATTTCATTCAAGCGTTCAGAGAGCTTGAGCTCCTCTGCACGCACGTTTGCGATCTCTTCATAGCGATTTTGCTCAACGGCATCGTTGCCTGCGATCTCGCCCTCAAGCGCTTCCCTCTTTTGCTTGAGGTCAAGGAGTCTGTCGCGAATGCGGTAAGACTCGTTGATTACGGCAGACGAAAGAGACAGTGCCGAAGCGGCTTCGTCCAAAAGGTCGATCGCCTTGTCGGGCAGATAGCGGTCTGTGATATAACGCTCGGAAAGCACAACGGCACGGCGCAAAACGTTTTCGGGCACGATAACACCGTGGAATTCCTCGTAGTAGTGCTTGATACCGCACAGCATCTCCATCGTTTCCTCAACAGAGGGCTCGTTGACGGTGACGGGCTGGAAGCGACGCTCAAGCGCGGAATCCTTTTCGATATATTTGCGATATTCATTTAAGGTTGTAGCACCGATGATCTGCACCTCACCGCGCGAAAGTGCGGGCTTGAGGATGTTTGCGGCATTGACGCTTCCCTCGGCATCTCCTGCACCAACGATGTTGTGAACCTCGTCGATAACAAGAATTGCATTGCCAACCGCGGTGACCTCGCCAAGCAAGCCGAGAATACGCGATTCAAACTGTCCACGGAACTGCGTTCCCGCAACAAGTGCGGTCATATCCAAAAGGTAGATCTCCTTGCCCTGCAGCTTGTAAGGAACGTTGCCGGATGCAATGCGAATAGCAAGCGCCTCGGCAATTGCCGTTTTACCAACACCGGGCTCACCAATGAGGCAGGGGTTGTTCTTTTGACGGCGGCAAAGAATTTGGATCACGCGAGAAAGCTCGCGATCGCGACCGATAATTTGATCAAGCTTTCCTTCACGCGCATACTGCGTGAGATTGCGGCTATACGTGGGCAAAAACTTGAGCTTTTTCTCTTCTTTTGCCTTTTTCTTGTCGGATTTTTTATCGCTTTGGTTGGTTTTTGGAACGTCGGGTGCGTTTTCATCGGGCTTTTGGGAAAAGAGTCCCGCATCGCGGAAGAGCTTGGGCAGATCGATAGCCGGTGCACCGCCATCCTCGTTGTCGTCAGCGTCGGATGGAGTTTCGGTGCCTGCAAGCATTGCATTGATATCGTCCTCAGCCCCCTCAAGCTGCTCGGGAGAAATGCCAAACTGCCCCATAACGTTGCCTACAAGGTTATCAACGGGCACGCCCATCTCCTTGGCGCATTTGAGGCAAAGACCCTTTGTGCTCTTTTCGCCGTTTTCCATTTTTGTAACAAAGATAACTGCCATACGCTTATGGCACTGTGAACACATTACCATGGGTTGTTAATGAGTCCTTTCTATTTGAATTTTTGAAAAAGCCTACCGAAGAAACGGCAGGCTTTTTCGGGATACGATTCGATTGAAAATTGTGCTCAATTAGGGAGCGAAGTTGCCCAGAAATTGAACAACGTAGGTTTGGGGATAAATGGTGCCTTCTGCATCAAGGTACTTAATGATAGCAGCAGCAACAAACAGAACGAGAACGCCCATCAAAGCACCGAATACGCCTCCAAGAATGCGGTTTGCAGTGCCGAAGAGAGTGATCTTATCGGTGAGCTTGGTCAAAAGCCATGCAAGAATGGTGAGCAGAACGATTGCCAGAATGAAGGTTACGATGTAACCGATGATGTTGGAGATAGCACCGGATACGGAATCGGCAATGGGATAGATCTCTTCGCCGACAACGCCTTCTTCGGGGCGCAGGAATGCGGGAAGTGTGTCTACTACGCTGGTACCAACGTCATTGAGCCAATCGTAAACGGGTTGGAAGATGAATTGATCCTTGATAAAGCCGCTGGTGATAGGACCAACAAAATAGGTGATAGCAACTGCAAGCAGGAACTTAGCCGATTGAATCAAGCTCTTAATGAAGCCTCTCTTGGCGCCTACGGCAATAAAGATGATGGCGACAAGAATAAATACAACGTCGAGAATCATAGTTAAAGTCTCCTTTATAAAAGTTTTTATGTGCGGAAGGTAATGTAAACTGCTTTTTGCGGTGAGCAAAGAAGAATTTCCCGCTCGTTAATGGCAAGCAACACCTTACCGTCCGTTACGTATTCCTCAAAATCGACCTGACCGCTTTGAATATCGAGCCGACTCACTCCGCCATGATCGGCGAAGAAAAGCACGCCCGATCGGTAAGCGATCTGATCAACGCTTTGGGGAACAACATCATTATACACTATTTTTCCGCTTTTGTCAAATATAATTATAATATTTTTTTCGGAAATTGCACTTTTTTTCAAGCAAACCGCAACTCCGTTTGCCGAAACATCGGCTGTGGCGGGAATTTTTCCTTCAAAATCGTAAAAGAATTCCAATTCCCCGTTGTTTGAAAGATAGGCAACTCCCGTTGTGCAAAGCACGGCAAGCTTGCCCGCCTCGGTAAAATGACACTGCAAGCCGAGAGTGGATGCGATCTCCTTTTCGGCAATAGCGCTTCCCTTTCCGGGCTCGGCAATCATTACCGAGCTAACGGCTCCGCCATCCTTTGGCGTCACCGTTAAAAGGGCAATTCTCTTGCCGTCAGCCGAAATAGCGGCATCGAGAACGTTGCCGCCCTTTTTGTAAATATTGATGAGTGCAAAACGGTTATTGTAAAGATAAACCGCCGAGTTGGCATCACTTGCCGAGGAGATGATGGCGTACATTCCCGAATCGGATACTGCCCCACCGAAAATGGGATATTCGGTCTCTCCCACGTGCATTTGTGTGTTGGCATTGTAAAGCGAATATTGCTTGCCACCGCGCTCATAAACCAAAAGGTATTTCCCCGAGCCAACCGCTACGGGATCGTTATACTGAATACCGTGGCTGACAAGCTGGCGTCCCGTTGCCGAAAAAATGGTAACGCCAGTGTTCCCAACTACCGCCAAGCCTTTGCGGTAAAGCGTAAAGCTCTGCTCATCGTTGGTAGGATATGAAACCGAATCGTGTGAGAAAATATCCACGCGCTCGGCAGAGGCGTTCAGATCTTGAAAGAAATGATAAAAGTTTTGATAGGTGATCAAATTTGTATTCGTTAAGAATGAGAGCACTACGAATGCGAGCAGCGAAAGATACAGAACGACCTGCACGATTCCCAATCCTGCCGAAATGTTCTCGTAGTATTCATTTCTCATTTTGCCAAGCTTTGCCTCGGGTGCCATTGCACCTTTTGCCGCTTTGGGCTGTCTTTTGGGAAAATTCAAGGCGTTCCTCCTTTCTGCACAGTAAAGATCTTGTTTAGTACAAAACGCGATTGAGGTAAAGTCCGCAGGCGGGCATCGTCATTCCCGCGCGGCTGCGGTCGCCCGAGGCGGTGATGTTGGGAATGTCGTCGGGCTCGAGCTTTCCAAGCCCTACGTCAACAAGCGTACCTGCCAAAATGCGCACCATATTATAAAGAAAACCGTCGGCACTGATTCGAAAAACAAGCATTTCGCCATCCTTTTCAACCGATGCCGCCTTAACGGTGCGAACGGTTGAGGTAACACTTGAGCCCTGCGCCATATAGGCGGAAAAATCCTGCTTGCCCAATAGGTGCGCAGCGGCGCGGTTCATACGAACCACGGCTTCTTCATCCAAAACGCGCGGCAGATGGTAGGCTCTGCCCTCCCAAAAAGGAGAACGGACAGTGGCATTGTAAATGCGATAGATATACTCCTTTTCGACTACGTCATAACGCGCGTGGAAGTCGGATGCGACCCATTTTGCATCAAAAACGCAGATATCGGGCGGCAGATGTGCCGAAAACGCCAGCGGCACACGCTCGGGCGGCAGAGACGTGATAAGGTCATCCGTTCCCTTTTGTGCAACCGTTGCGCAAAATTCGTTTGCGTGCACACCGCTATCCGTTCGACTGCAACCAACAATATCGCAATCATAGCCAAACAAGGTACGCGCAGCTTTATTCAATTCCTGCTGAATACTCGGTGCATTGGGCTGCACCTGGTAGCCGCAATAATTTGTTCCAAGATATTGGACTTTGATAAACAGTTTCATATCAATTCATAACGTATCCTAATTGAATTTGGTTTAAGAGAGCAAGACCGACGCAAACGGCAATGCCGACAAGCATATAAGCAACGTCGGATGCGTGCCATTTCATAACGTTTAGGCGCGTTCTTCCCTCTCCGCCGTGATAGCAACGGCACTCCATTGCATCAGCCAGCTGCGTTGCGCGGTTGATGGCGGAGCTGAAGAGCGGAATGAGAATGGGAATGAGCGCCTTGACACGCTTGATGAGCGAGCCGTTCATAAAATCGGCTCCGCGTGCCTTTTGTGCGTTCATGATCTTTTCGGTCTCCTCGGTAAGAGTTGGAATAAAGCGCAGAGTGATCGACATCATCATAGCAAACACGTGTACGGGAACGTGCACAAGCTTGAGGGGGGAAAGCAAGGATTCCAGTGCATCGGTCAGATCCATCGGGGTCGTCGTATAGGTCAAAAAGATGCTTGTTGAGGTGATGAGAACGAATATACGCAAAAACATAAACAACGCGCGCCAAAGTCCCTCGGCATAAATACGGATCTTCCACACTTCAAAAAGCAAATTTTCACCTGTTCCAAAAAAGATGTTAATAACAACGGTAAAGCCGATGATGAAAAGCAGAGGCGCGATCGAGCGCACGATCATCCTCAGGGGGATCTTGCTTACAAAAATGAGTACCAAGCCAACGCACAACAGAGCCGCAAAGGAGACGGCACTCTTGCACAAAAAGGTTGCTACGATAAAGGTGATGGCAAGCAGGATCTTAAAGCGGGGATCCATTTTGTGAATGATGGAATTTGCAGGATAGTACTGTCCAAAGGAAACGCCCTTCACTGTGCCTCACCTCCCGTCAAAAACAGCTTTTTGAGAGAGGCAGTTGCCTCTTCGACTGTATAAACGTTTTTGGGAGCGGGAATGCCACGCTCACGCAAAAGGCGCATCATGTGGGTGATCTGCGGCACGTCAAGACCTGTTTGGGCAAGCTCTTCAACGTGCGCAAAGACCTCCTCACGCGTGCCTGTTCGCAGGATGTGCGCACCCGAAAGAACAATAACGTCATCGGAATAGCGTGCCATATCCTCCATACTGTGGCTGACGATGAGCACGGTGGAGCCCGTCTTTCTTTGATATGCGCGGATCCCCTCAAAGATATAGGTTCTGCCAAGGGGATCAAGACCTGCGGCGGGCTCATCGAGAACCAGCACCTCGGGCCTCATGGCGATCACACCCGCCAGGGCAACACGGCGCTTTTGTCCTCCCGAAAGATCAAAGGGAGACTTATCCAAAAGTGCCTCATCGATGTCGCAAAAAGCGGCAGCCTCGAGCACACGTGTGCGGATCTCTGCCTCCTCAAGCCCCATATTGCGAGGGCCAAAAGCGATGTCGGCATACACGGTCTCCTCAAAGAGCTGATATTCGGGGTATTGCATAACAAGACCGACGCGGAAGCAAAGCTTTGACTTTCTTTGGCGGATCTCGTCTTGCATTTTCTTTTTTCGTTTGCGGGGAGAAAGAGATGCGTATTCCTCTCTCTCGCTCCACGCATCGTACACGTCGGAGACGGTACTGTTGATATCGTATCCATCCAAAAGCACTCTGCCCGAATCGGGCTTGATGAGCCCGTTGAGCATTTGCATCATGGTGGATTTTCCGGAGCCAGTATGACCGATAATGCCTGTGATGCACCCTTCTCGGATGCCAACAGAAACGTCATCGAGCGCGACCTGCCGATAAGGCGTGCCTGCGCTGTAAACGTAGCTCACGTGATCGAGATATATCTTGTTCATTGTATTCCTCTTTTTATTTTGCGCGTGTGGTAAATGCTTTTTGCAAAAGGTCGGCACAAGCCTCGGGAGAGGAGATCGTGTCCCCTTCAATGTGAATGCCTGCGGCACGCAGAGCGTGAATAAGCTCGGCACATTGCGGAACCTCAAGCCCTACCCGATTAAGGGTGTCGCGCTTTGCAAAGACCTCGTCGGGTGTGCCATCCATCAAAAGCTCGCCATCGTTGATAACGATGATGCGATCTGCCTCGGCAGCCTCGTTCATATAGTGTGTAATGTTGAGCACCGTCATACCGTACTCGCGGTTGAGCTTGCGAATGGTATCGAGCACCTCGCGACGCCCACCCGGGTCGAGCATAGCGGTAGATTCATCAAAAACGACGCATTGCGGCATCATAGCAAGAATGCCCGCAATGGCAACGCGCTGCTTTTGTCCGCCCGAAAGCCTATGCGGCTCGTGCTTGGCATAGGCGGTCATACCAACCGTTTCCAATGCAGAGTCTACACGGCGGCGGAGCTCCTCGCGTTCAACGCCGAGATTTTCGGGGCCGAATGCAACGTCCTGCTCCACGATTGTAGCAACCAATTGGTTATCGGGATTTTGGAAAACCATACCCACGTTCTTTCTAAGGATGAGGATCTCCTCATCTGAAAGATCCTTGCACGAGAGGTCAAGACCGTTCACGGTCAGCTCTCCCGAGGTAGGTTCCAGTATATAATTCAGCAGCTTTGCAAAGGTGGATTTGCCCGAGCCGTTGTGGCCAAGCACCGCTACGTATTCACCGCGGCAAATATCCACCGAAAAGTTTTTTAGGGCGGGATTATCCTCTCTTCCCTCCTCATCGGCATAAGAAAAGCAGAGATCCCTTGCGTGAATGAAAATTTCAGACAAAACGGTTTGATCCTTTCAAGGGTAGTTTGTTTTATTGCATGTACCAACGCGAGCTTGCACCGCAGGGCAAAAACGCGCCCGTTTGGGTCACCTTGAGTCCAAGCTCACCCGATTCGATCACGCCACCGTAGCGTGCGCGAACCTTAAGCTCCAGCAGATAACTCATTGTTAAAGGTGAAAGCCCCGTGGTGTAGGAGTTGACCAGGAAGAAGAGCGGTTCATCGGAGAGAAGCTGTGCGGTGAGCGTGATGAGCTCGTTGATGCTTTCCTCAAGCTTCCAAACCTCGCCCCCCGGTCCTCTGCCGTAGGACGGCGGATCCATAATGATGCCGTCATAGTGATTACCGCGGCGGATCTCACGCTCAACGAACTTTTTGCAGTCGTCAACGATATAGCGAATGGGAGCATCGGCAAGACCCGAGAGCGCAGCGTTCTCTTTGGCTTGTGCCACAATGCCTTTAGAAGCATCAACGTGTACAACAGAAGCACCTGCCTTTGCTGCAGCAACGGTGGCACCGCCCGTGTAAGCAAAAAGATTGAGCACCTTGATCGGTCTGTTAGCCTTACGGATCAGCCCAGAAAACCAATCCCAGTTGGCGGCTTGCTCGGGGAAAAGTCCCGTGTGCTTAAAGCCCATTGGGCGCAGAACGAAGCCGAGATCGCCATATTGAATTTTCCAGGATTCGGGCAGATTGTTCTTTACCCATGCTCCACCGCCCGAATGCGAGCGACGGTAGATGCCGTCAGCCTTTTTCCATGCGGGATGGCGGGCAACGCCCTTCCAAATAATTTGCGGATCGGGGCGAATGAGGATCAGGTTGCCCCAACGCTCCAGGCGCTCGCCGTCCGAGGTATCTAAGAGTTCATAGTCTTTCCAGTTTTCCGAGAACCACATAACTTTATCCTTTTCGTTGCTTATTTGTTATAGTACTGTGCCAATCTCGATGCGCCGCTATGCGCGTGACAGATGGCAATGGCAAGTGCGTCGGCGGTATCATCCGGCTTTGGGGGCTTGGGGAGCCCTAAAAGCATAGTGACCATAGAGATGACCTGCTTTTTTTCGGCTCTGCCGTAGCCCACGACTGCTTGCTTGACTTGCGGCGGTGTATACTCAAAAATGGGAATGCAGGCGCGCTCGGCAGAAAGCAAAATGATGCCCCTTGCCTCGGCTACGCGAATACCCGTTGTGATGTTGTTGGTGAAGAAAAGCTCTTCGACCGCCACCGCATCGGGGTGGTATTTTTCGATCAACTCGTTCATACCGTCAAAGATGAGACGAAGCCTCTCTTCGGTGCGTGTTCCCTTGGGGGTGTTGATCGAGCCGTAAGCAATTGTGCGGAACTTTGCGCCTTGATATTCAATAACTCCCCAGCCCACAATGGCAAGTCCGGGGTCGATGCCTAAAATAATCAAAATCGTTCTCCCATCTAATTACATAAATATCCAAGATAATTATATCACCTTTCTTTGCAAAAGTCAAACGATTTGGCGTATTTTTTGGAAAATTCTCTGTAAAAATTGTAAAAATTCGGTTTACAGAACGCTTTTTATATGATATAATAGATTTATATTATGCTTTATGAGTAAGGAGATCGCTATGCCTATTCTTCCACTGCGTCCCGAGGATCGCATACAAATGAAAAAAGCACACCCCTGCGGCGGCAAGATCTTTCGCATTGTGCGCGTTGGCAGCGAGGTCCGCGTGATATGCGAGACCTGCGGAAGAGACATGACCTTGGACAGAGTGAAGCTTGAAAAAGCGATCAAACAAATTTTGACCGACACCACCAACTCCCAACAGTAAGGAGATAGCAAATTATGAACGTAAAGAACAACGAAAAAGTAAAAATCACCGCAGCGGGCATTGCAAAAAAGGTTTGGGGCAAGCTGACCTATCGCCCGTTTTGGCAGGAGTATGGCTACCTCGCCCTTTGTACGCTGATCCCCGCGGTGCTGATCTATCTGATCTATCTTGCGCGCGGCGTACATCCCTTTGGCGACGGTTGCGTTCTGGTGCTTGACCTCAACGGTCAGTACGTTTGGTTCTTTGAAGCCCTGCGCAATTTTGTAAGAGGTGACGCTGACCTGCTCTACTCCTTCTCCCGCGCACTTGGCGGCGAGTTTTTGGGCATTTACGCATATTATCTGGCAAGCCCGCTTTCCTTCTTTGTATCCCTCTTCCCGAAGGAAAGAATGCTTGAGGCACTTCTCTCTCTCTTTATGCTCAAGGGCGGTCTTTGCGGCTTGACCTTTGGTATTTATATGCACAAAAACGCAAAAAAGCCGAACAAGCTTGCCATTGTGATCTTCTCGATCTCTTATGCTTTGTGCTCCTATGCCATTATTCAGCAGCACAACACTATGTGGATCGACGCCGTAATGTGGCTTCCCTTGATCACCTTGGGCATTGAAAGCATTATTAAGCACGGCAAATTCAAGCTGTACGTAGTTGCCCTTGCCATTGCCGTTTTCAGTAACTACTACATTGGATATATGATCTGCTTCTACTGTGCGATCTATTTCTTTGTTTACTATTTTGCAAATGCAGAAGAATTCCGCAACAATCCCATGCGTGAAAAGTGGCACTTCCTCCGCTCGCTCGGTCGCATTGTCGGCTACTCCGCATTGGCGCTTGGCATTGCGGCAGTCATCATTTTTGGTGCATACTATTCGCTCAACTTTGGTAAAACGACCTTCTCCGATCCCTTTGCAAGCTCCTCGTGGGAATCCTTTGGACTCAAATTCGACCTGATGGATTTTCTTTACAAGCTTTTGCCCGGCTCCTACGACACGGTTCGCCCGCAGGGACTTCCCTTTGTTTACTGCGGCATTTTGACCCTTTTGCTCATCCCCTCGTATTTCCTTTCCAAAAAATACACCATGCGCGAAAAGATCTTTTCGGGTGTTTTGCTGTTCGTGCTCTTCATCAGCTTCTCGCTCAACATTGTCGACCTTGCATGGCACGGCTTCCAAAAACCCAACTGGCTCAATTACCGTTATAGCTTTATGTTCTCCTTCTACCTTTGCGTTATGGCATGCAAGGCTTTGGCGGACTTTGAGAACATTTCCCTGCGTGTGACTCTTGGCACGGGCGGTTTGATCGCACTGTTTTGCACGGTTATTCAAAAGCACGCGGACGATGCCTACCTCAAGCCCGACGGCCTTACCTGCATCTATTTCTCGCTCATTATGGTGTTTGCTTACCTTGCAGCGCTTGCCATTATGCGAAACGAAAAGAAAAAGCAGGTTGCAAGCTTTGGCTTGGCTTGCATCGTGGTTCTCGAGCTCTTCCTGAACGGACTGCTCGGAATTAACGGACTGATAGACGACGTTGGCGCCTCAACTTACAGTCGCTACAACAACTTTTTAAAGAAGGTGCGCCCCATTGTGGAAACGGTGCAAAAGGAGGACGACTCCTTCTACCGTATGGAAAAGACCTTTTACCGCTCCAATAACGACAATATGGCGCTGATGATGCGCGGTCTTTCGGGATCGACCTCAACGCTTAACAAAGAGACGGTTCGCTTTCTGAACTCTATGGGCTACGCCTCAAAGGCACACTGGACAAAGTATCTTGGCAACAATCCCGTAACCGACTCCCTGCTCGGCATCAAATATTTAATCTCCGACGATTCCCTTTACGAAACCTATTACGAAACCTTTGCAACCGACGAAGCAGGCACCTATACGGCTTATCTCAACCCTTATGCCCTCTCCCTGGCGTATGGCGTGTCGGATGACCTTTTGGACTTTGAGCTTGGCTTTGTGGAGGATCTTGACGAGGACGTTGACCCCGAGGATGAAGAAAAAGACGGTCAAGGCGTTAAAAAGGCGATCAACTCGCTCAAGGCGCTTTTGAACAAATGGCTGAACATTGAGGAAAACAATGCGACCGTTTACGTTGACGACTACGAAAATCCCTTTGATCGCCTCAATGCTATTCTTGGTGCTATGCTTGGCGAGGAAGAGCCCGTTCCCGTTTTCATTCCCATTTCCTCGGAAATTACCCAGCTTGGCGTTAACAAGAGCACTTATGCGCAAAACGAGACCGGTTATAAGCCCTCTACCACAGGCTCCAAAACCGCCGGCATTGCCATGAAGCTCGAGCCCCTTCCCGAAACGGCAGAGATCTTCTTCTATGCTCCTACGGATTACCCCAGAGAGGTAGACCTTTCCCTTACCGTTAACGATGAGAGTCCCGTAAAGAAAGGCACCTTTAACGGCAATGATACCACACGCATCATTTCTCTTGGAATGCAAGAAAAGGATTCCAAGCTCTCCCTCAAGCTGACCCTGAAGGGCTCCGATTACTATATCAAGGGCGGTGCTACCTGCTTCTGGTATATTGATATGGATGCTTTTGAGGACGTAATGGCGCGTCTTGCCAAAAACCAATTTGTAATTGAAGAATACACCGAGCACTCCTTTGAGGGCACCTACACTGCTTCTCGTGCAGACGAACTCGTTATGACCACCATTGCCTATGACAACGGCTGGGAGGTTTGGGTTGACGGCGAGCGCGTGGAGATCACCAAAACGCTTGGCGCTCTCATCGCCTTCCGCGTTGGCGGTGAAGCCGGTGAAACACATGACATTCGCATCGTTTACAACCCTCAAGCTATCACCATTGGTCTTATCGTGTCTATCATTTCCATTTGCATCTTTATCGCCCTGATCGTTCTTGACCGTCGCTTCCACTTTGGCTGCAAGCGTCGCGATGACATCGAGTATGACGATGAAGAATTGGCAGAATGTGAAGCAGATGGCAACGATGCAGTTGCCGAAGCAATGACCGATGCTCCCACATCGCAAGGTGCTTTTGCAAGCAAGGCAAAAGCCATTGTTGAAAAGCTGAAGGTGATCTTTATTCCCCCAAAAAAGGAAAAGCGTCCTCCCCAACACGCAAAAAAGAAAAAGTAATTCCCCTCTCGAATTGATTGAAAGGAACCGACTGTATGTTCTATTATCTGTGCGGAAAACTCACACTCCTGAAAAATGACGTTGCCGTAATTGATGTTGGCGGCGCAGGATATAAGCTGACTATCAGCGGCACGACCTATGAAGCAATGCCCGCAAACCGCTCTGTTAAAGAGCCCCCCACGGTAAAGCTCTTTACCTACCTTGCCGTTCGCGAGGATGGCATCGAGCTCTTTGGCTTTGCAACCGAGACCGAGCTTGCAACCTTTAAGCTGCTCATTACCGTTTCGGGCGTTGGCCCCAAGGCGGCAATGTCTATTCTTTCTCACCTCACCCCCGAAAAATTTGCGCTTGCGGTTTGCACCGACGATAAAAAGACCATCTCCAAAGCCAACGGCATTGGCCCCAAAACGGCTGCTCGCGTGATTTTGGAGCTGAAGGACAAGCTGATGAAGGAAGCCGGCGGCAGCGAGGCATTTGCTGCTGTTGCTTCTCCCGTTCCGGGTGCTATTGCTGCAAAGGGCGGCAAGCTTGCCGAGGCTACCGATGCGCTGATGGTGCTCGGCTACTCCCGCGCCGAAGCAATGGCGGCTATGAAGGATATGGATATTGGCAATATGGAGCTTGAAGAGATCATTCGTATGTCTCTTAAACGCTTGATGTAACCAATAGAAAGGATTGACTATGGATACCAACGAATTCGATTTTGAAAACCGAATTATGAATACCGCTTACTCTGCGGCCGACTCCGACGTGGAGTATTCCCTGCGCCCCAAAACGCTTGCCGAATACGTGGGGCAAGAAAAGGTAAAGGAAAATCTCAAGGTTTATATCGAAGCGGCAAAAAAGCGCGGAGATCCCCTTGACCACGTGCTCCTTTACGGCCCTCCAGGCTTGGGTAAGACCACGCTTTCCAATATCATTGCATCCGAAATGGGCGTCAATATTCGCGTCACCTCGGGTCCTGCCATTGAAAAGCAAGGCGACCTTGCCGCAATACTGACCAACCTCAATGAGGGCGACGTGCTCTTTATTGACGAGATCCACCGTCTCTCCCGCAGTGTAGAGGAAATCCTTTACCCTGCAATGGAAGACTATGCGCTCGATATCATTATCGGTAAGGGACCTTCGGCAAGAAGCATTCGCATTGATCTGCCGCGCTTTACCCTCATTGGTGCGACCACCCGCGCGGGTCAAATGACCACCCCTCTGCGCGATCGCTTTGGTGTCATTCTCAAATTGGAGCTTTACACGCCCGAAGAGCTCGCCACCATCGTGCGCCGCAATGCGGGCATTTTGGAAATGGATATTTCCGACGACGGCGCAATTGAGATCGCAAGCCGTTCCCGCGGAACGCCCCGTATTGCAAACCGTTTGCTCAAGCGCGTGCGCGACTTTGCACAAATCAAGGGTGACGGTCACATTAACAAGGAGATCGCAAACTATGCCCTGACGCGCCTTGAGATCGACCAGCTCGGTCTTGATAACGTAGACAGACGTATGCTTGAAACGATCATCAAGTTCTACAACGGCGGCCCCGTAGGTCTTGAAACGCTTGCGGCAACGGTTGGCGAAGAAGCCATTACGCTTGAGGATATGTATGAACCCTACTTGATGCAGATAGGATTCCTTTCTCGCACGCCTCGCGGCAGATGCGTAACGCATTTGGCGTACTCGCATCTTGGTATGCAGTTGCCCAGCGAGCAGATCAAAATGTTTGGCGAGGAATAAAGGTATGAAGGTACTGTTTTTGTTCGGCAACGCCGCCGTAGGAAAAATGACGGTTGGGCAAGAGCTGATGAAAATAACCGATTTGCGCCTTTGCCACAACCACATGACAATTGAACCTGTGCTTGAAATATTCGGAAAATTTGACACAAATGTGATCCTGCGCTTACGTGACGTTATTTACGAGGAATATGCCAAGAGTGACAATTACGGCATTATTCTCACCTTTATGTGGGCGTTTGATATGCAAGAGGATTGGGACTATTTTGCACACATTCGCGAAATTTTTGAAGCGCGAGGGGCGGAGTTCTACTACGTGGAGTTGGTTGCCTCTCGTGAGGTAAGACTTGCGCGAAACGTAACCGAAAACCGTCTTGCCCATAAAGCATCTAAGCGTGATATCGAAGCCTCGAACAATCGCCTGATCCGCGACGATGAAAATCACCGCTTTGAAAGCTACGAGGGCGAGATCCCTTATGAAAATTATATCAAAATCGACAACACCAATCTCTCTCCCGAAGTGGTGGCGAGAATGATAAAGGAGAGATTTGCGTTTGAATGCTCATCGACAGTATAAGGGGTAACGTTATGATTTTACATTTAGCAGTTTTGGAAAACAGCATATTTTCCTGCAATATTCGCGTAACAGATGCCAACGGCGCGCGTTTCTACCATGTTTCGCAAGATGACGTATTCAATGGTGCACCCTCCTTTTTAGATGTAGAAATTAACGGCAATGAATGTGATATTGCCATAGCACCGATTATGCCATCGGCAGATTTTAAGTGGGATGATGAGGCAGAAAAAAACAGCTTTTGGAATCGACTTGCCGATAAATGCGGAAAGTCCTTGCTTTCGCTAATTGATCAGTTGATCTTACGCGTAACCTGCGAATATCATTTGAGCGATTTGGCGGATGGTGACTGTGTTGATATCATCGGGCGCGAATACATATACGGCGCTTGGGATAAGTGGGATCTTTGCGAGCTGCTGCCCATGGCTTTTGCCTTTTACGAGGTGGAGCACCATGGCAAAATTCCAACCTTAAACGAAGCGTTTGGGACAAACCGCATTGATGTAATCAAAACGGCGCGCAAGCTTGCGCTATTGGATACTTTCGGATATGGACTTGCCGTGCTCTTATCCTATCCTTTTCAGGTTGGACGAATCAAATATCTTTCAAGCAAAAGAAAAGTATTTCGCACCATCAAAAAGTTTAACAAAATGACTCCCGAAGAACGCAAAAAGTTTGAGGAGCAAATGGACAAAAAATTTTAATGATCTAAAAAAGACAGCTACATCAACGTGTAGCTGTCTTTTTTGTTTATACGTCATTTCTGCAAACGTCCTCGTAGGTTTCGCGTTTAACGGCAACGTAGCTTTCGCCGTTCGTAAGCATTATCACAGGGGGTTTTGGAATGCGGTTATAATTGGATGACATCGAGTAGTTATAAGCCCCCGTTGTCAAGACCGCCAAAACGTCACCGCGCGCGGTGTTGGCAGGAAGTGTGACGTTCTCTTGCAGAATGTCACCGCTCTCGCAGCAGCGCCCTACAACTGAACACTTAAAAGGTGTGCTTTCGTCATTTGCGCGATTGGCAAGCAGAACGGTGTAGGATGAACCGTAAAGCGCATAGCGCGGATTGTCGGTCATACCGCCATCCACAGATACGTAATTTTTGTAGCCCGGAATTTGCTTGACGGTTCCTACCGTGTAGAGGGTCATTCCCGCATCGGCAACGATGCTTCTGCCGGGCTCGAGGCGAATGGCAGGTATGGGATAATCAAGTGCCTTGCATTGTGCTTTAACTGCATTTGCAACCTCTTTGATATTGGCGGAAATGTCGATTTCGGGATCGCTTTCGGTGTAGCGCACGCCGTATCCACCGCCAAGGTCAAGTTCGTCTATGATAAAATCGTATTTTTGGCGCATTTGGTTGGCAAAATCAAGCATAATTGCCGCGGCACGAAGGAAAGTATCGGAATCGAACACCTGCGAGCCGATATGGCAATGATAGCCCGAAAGCTTGATGTGATTTTGTGCAAGCGCGTAGGCAGTGATAGAGTCAGCTTGTCCTGTTTCGATCGCAGAACCGAATTTAGAATCGACCTTGCCCGTATTGACTGCCGCATAGGTATGGGGGTCTATACCGGGAGTTAAACGCAACAAAATCTTTTGCGTAATACCGCGCTTGGTTGCAAAATGCTCAATTGCATCAAGCTCTTCGCGGTTGTCGACCACAAAGTAGCCAATGCCGTTTTCCATCGCGTAGTCAATGTCTGCATCGGTCTTATTATTGCTATGAAAATACGCGCGCTCCATTGGAAAACCGACAGAAACGGCAGTACAGATCTCGCCTGCGGAAACGACGTCGATGCCCATTCCCTCTTCCTTCATAATGCGATAGATCTGCTTGAAGGACGCCGCCTTGCTGGCATAAAGCGGCAAAGACAGCTCGCCAAAAGCCTCTTTCATAGCGCTCATATATGTGCGGCAACGCTCGCGAATGCGATCCTCGTCCATAAGGTACAGGGGTGTGCCGTATTTTTCTGCCAATTTGACAGTATCCTGACCGCCGAGGCAAAGATGCCCTTGCCCATTGACGGTTAGATTGTTACAAATCATTGTTTTTTCCTCGTTTTTGTTAAAATGAAGATCAATTTTCGGAGATCATACGCTCCATATCATAGAGTCCTGCCTCTTTGCCGCAAAGGTAATCTGCGGCGGCAAGTGCACCCTCGGCAAAGAGTGCGCGGCTGTGCGCCTCGTGCCCCAGCGTGATGGTTTGTGTATCGGTGCCAACGATAACCTCGTGCTCACCGATGATATTGCCCATACGAATGGCGTGAATACCGATCTCGTCGGCTTCTCTCTTGGCTTGTCCGCTGCGACCGAAAATAAGTCTTGCGCTCTTGCGAACCTCTTGAATAGCGTTTGCCAAAAGCAGAGCCGTTCCACTGGGAGCATCCAACTTGCGGTTGTGATGCTTTTCGATGATCTCGATGTCGGCATCAGGAAAAGCCTTTGCCGTGGTTTTTGCAAGCTCAACCAAAAGGGCTATGCCAAGCGACATATTGGCACTGTGGAAAACGGGAATTTCTTTTGCCGCTTCCAAAATACTGTTTTTTTCCTCGTCGGTATGTCCTGTTGTGGCAATAACAACAGGGATATTCTTTTTCTTTGCAAAGCCCAAAAGTGCCTCGGTTGCCGTATGGTGTGAGAAGTCGATGATGCAATCGATCTGTTCGGTGATCGCATTCCAATCGGTGTATGTGACAAACTCGCGGGTATCTACGGGGAGCACGTCAAAGCCTGCTACAACGGTTGCACCGCGCACGCCATCAAGCGCAAGCTTTGCTACTTCTCTACCCATACGTCCGCCAACGCCGCATATCAGAATATTCATTCGTTTACAATTCCTTTCCTCAAATCAAGCCGTGCTGACGCATCAGGGCGTAGAGCTTTTCGGCATTTTGGGGTTCCATAGTTGTAAGAGGCAGGCGCAGGCTGTTCTCGCCAAAGCCCATAGCTGCCATTGCCGCCTTTACGGGAATGGGGTTGACCTCGCAGAAGAGTGCGTTGACGAGTTCAAGGAGATCAAGCTGCATCTTGGCACTGCCTGCAACGTCGCCTGCAAAAAACTTGTGGCACATCTGTGAAGTCTCTTTGGGCATCAGGTTTGAAAGCACCGAGATAACGCCCTTGCCACCCAAGGAGAGCACGGGGACGATTTGGTCGTCATTGCCCGAGTAGATATCCATTTTGCCGCGAACAAGGGATGCAAGCTTTGCAATTTGCGAGATGTTTCCGCTTGCCTCTTTGATAGCAACAATGTTGGGGTGATCGGCAAGAACCGCCGCACTTGCAGGGAGCAGATTGCAGCCTGTGCGCGAAGGAACGTTATAAAGAATGCAAGGCTTGGTGCTGACGTCTGCCACCACCTCAAAGGATTTGATCAGTCCCTTTTGCGTTGCCTTGTTATAGTAAGGGGTTACAAGCAACATAGCATCGGCGCCTGCCTCGCAGGCGAACTTGGTCAAGTCGATTGCGTATGCCGTATCGTTGGAGCCCGTGCCCGCAATTACGGGAACGCGGCCGTTAACCTTTTTAACTGCGTATTCAATAACAGCGCGGTGCTCCTCGTCGGTGAGCGTTGAGCCCTCACCCGTAGTTCCGCAAGCAACAATGGCATCAATGCCTTGGGCAATCTGCCACTCGATCAGTCTGCCAAATTGCTCGTAATCGATCTCATTGTTGATAAAAGGAGTTACGATGGCGGTTGCCGCACCTGTAAAAACTGTTTGGTTCATAGTGTATTTGTGTCCTTTCGGTTTTTCAATCTTTTCAAATTGATAGGCAGGAGTGCGCCAAAGAGCGTACCCCTGCCCACAAAACCACCTATCGGCGGCACGTTGACGGGATGTGGATAGCTCTCCGCATTGCTGCGACAGCATGACGGATATTTTCCGCAATGCCAGGAACGGTTACGCGCTCTCCCGCCCTTCGGCACCCAAGCCCTTCTCCACCGCAACGCCTGCGCAGGCTTTTGCACGTTGGTTACTCATCTTGTGGTGCGCCTCTATCATTTGAAGTCATTATAGCATAAGAAAAAAGATTTGTCAATGCTTTTTTCTTATTTTATTTAGAATAATCAGTTGTAAATGGGATACTTTTCGCACAGAGCCATAACCTCGGCGGTAACACGCTCGCGGTTGCCCTCAAAGTCGGTGGCAATATCCTTGAGCCATTGTGCGATCTTGAGCATTTCCGCTTCCCCAAAACCGCGAGAGGTAACGGCAGGTGTACCTACGCGAATGCCGCTGGTAACAAAGGGCGTTTCGGGGTCGTTGGGAATGGCGTTTTTGTTGACAGTGATGTGAACCTCGTCAAGACGCTTTTCCATCTCCTTACCCGTAATGCCGAAGGGGCGAAGGTCGATGAGCATTAGGTGGTTATCGGTGTCACCCGAAACGATGCGGAACCCTGCCTCACTCAAGGCATTGCAAAGAACCTTTGCGTTCTTAACGATCTGCTTTTGATAGTCCTTGAATTCCTCGGTCATGGCTTCGCCAAAAGCAACCGCCTTAGCGGCAATGATGTGCATCAAGGGACCGCCCTGTGTACCCGGAAAGATCGCTTTGTCGATCTGTTTTGCCCACTTTTCGCGGCAAAGGATAAGACCGCCACGGGGACCGCGCAGTGTTTTGTGCGTGGTGGTGGTAACAACGTCGGCATAAGGCACGGGACTGGGATGAAGTCCTGCGGCAACCAAGCCTGCAATATGCGCCATATCGACCATATAAATAGCGCCTACCTCATCGGCAATCTCGCGGATCTTTGCAAAATCAATGGTGCGGGAATACGCACTTGCGCCTGCAACGATCAGCTTGGGCTTGCACTCAAGTGCAATGCGACGCATTTCTTCGTAATCGAGCATTTCGGTATCATCCGCAACGCTGTAAGGAACGATGTTAAAGTATTTACCAGAAATATTAACGGGAGAGCCATGGGAGAGATGTCCGCCGTGCGCCAAGTTAAGCCCCATAACAGTATCACCGGGATTAAGGAAAGCGAAGAAAACGGCAAGGTTAGCAGATGCGCCGCAGTGAGGTTGTACGTTTGCGTGCTCTGCACCAAAGAGCTTTTTTGCTCTCTCGCGTGCGATATCCTCTACGATATCAACGTATTGGCAACCGCCGTAGTAGCGTTTGCCGGGAAAACCCTCTGCATATTTGTTGGTGAGTACCGTTCCCGCCGCCAAAAGGACCGCCTTGGAAACGATGTTTTCGGATGCGATGAGTTCGATATTTTGGCGTTGACGGTTCAATTCCAGCTCACACGCATCAAAAACCTCTTTGTCGTAATTGACGAGTTCATCAAAAAAGTTCATAGTGTTTTCCCTCCTTGGAATAAAATATGCTTTAGTATATCAAAAAAACGGCAGTTTGTCAAGTGCAACTGCCGTTATTTTACAATCTTTTTTCGTTAAATGGTGATATTTTTCCAGCCATCCTTCGTCATAGTCAATACAGAACCTATGCCGCTTGCTTTGATGATCTGCAAAGCCGCATCAAAGCCGTAGGTCAAGTGGTTTTTGTTATGCGCATCAGATGATAGGACAATGTTTCCCCTCTTCTCGGCAATGCGACGCAGGAAGATGGGAGCGGGATACGGCGTTGTGCGATATCCACGTGACATAGCACCCGTGTTGACCTCAAAAATAACGTCTTTTTCAAGGAGTGCATCGAGTGCTTCGAGCCCTGCTTTGATGTAGCGCGGATCGCTCGTATCAAAGATCGCTGCACGCTCGTCAAATTTGGTGAGCAGATCAAAGTGCCCGACAATATCGCATTGCGTGTCCTCTTCTACCCTTGCAAGCGCTTCAAAATAAGCTTTTGCATAAAGCATTGGATCACCGCCGCAATGCTTTTGAATAGCATTTAATGTTATTTCTGCTGTGTGGTCGACAGAGCAAAGCTCCCCATTCAAGGAAATATAGTGCACCGAGCCGATGACGTAATCGTAAACGCTATTTGGCACACCGCTTTGTGAATCCTGCTCGATGCCGCACAAAATTTTGATGCGGTCAGCATAAACAACCTTAAGACGTTCTATTTCTTGGCGGTATTCTTCCTCTCGCTCGGGCGATTTCATACCGAAAACGGTTGGATGAGAATGAAAAGAATGCTCCGAAAAGCCCAACACGTCCATTCCCGCATCGATTGCAGACAGCACGACCTCCTCTGCCGTATGCTTTCCGTCGGCAAAGGTTGTGTGTGTGTGCAAATTGCTTTTGGTAAGGATTTGCAGATTCATTCGGAGCACCTCTTTAAATTTGTTTACTTTTGTTGCAAAGCGTTTGCAATGCTTTCGTGCACATGGGCGCTAAGATCGCTCAGCCTTGTATTTTGTACGGTTTCTTTATCAATAACCTCGATAACGTCAAGCTCGACCTTTGTGGAACGAAGGACCATACGCTTGGCAATGTTGTTTGTCCCCTTTGTGGTCATAACAACAACGGGAGCATTTGCGCGCTTTGCAAGCAGGAACGCGCCCTCCTTGAATGCAAGCAGCTCGCCCGTTTTGCTCCTTGTACCCTCGGGGTAAATGCCCATGATCATTTGCTCACTGACAACAAGCTCGGCGGCACGCTTGATGGTACGCATTGCTTTCATTGCATTCTGGCGGTCGATAGCCAAAAATCCCGCATTGTGCGTGTAAGGGCCTGCTACGGGAATTTTAAAATTTGAAGGCTTGGAGATGAAAGCGATCTTTCTTCCCTTCACCTTTGACAAAACCACTACGGGGTCAAAGTTGGAAATATGGTTGGAAACAAGCACAAATGGTTCATTCGGGAACTTTTCCATTCCTCGAAAAACGGTTTTGACACGCAGAGCAGTCATAGCCCAATCACAAACAAAACGAATGATACCATAAAAGTTGCGCGGTTTGTCGATCGGGTCTTTTTTGGGCAGAAAGATGGTAGAAAACCAAAGGGCTCCAAAAAAGAGCGCATTCAGTGCGACATACATTCCAACACCGATGGGCAAAAGCCACAGCCAATGGATTTGTGTGCCAAAAACGAGCAGAATACTGCCCAGCGCAGAAAGCGCCGCAAAAATGTAACTGAGCATAAAAACTGCCTTTCTTATACCTCGGCAGCTGCACACTCCTTTTTGTTTGCAGTTTTGCCGGTTTTTACTGTGTAAGATGTAACACCGAGAACGGTTTCACCGTCAATTTGAAGCGAGGTGGGACGGTCGAACTCAACGGTAATCTCGTGTCCTCTGAGAATTTCAACCAATTTGGTATGCTTGACGTGTTCACCCTTGAATATAGACGGGAAAACCATGAGGGTTTTAAGCGCGCCCGAGTTATAAAGAGGAGCAAACGATACCTTCCCTTCGGGATCGAAACGATCCTGCAGGGGGGCAACCATCATTCCGCCGCCATAGTATCTGCCCTTCATTGTGGGGGCGATCCAAACACGTTTATATTCCTTTGTAACGCCGTCAACAGTTACTCTCGCGTTTCTGGGCTTAAAGTGGAACAAAAGCCCCTTAATAGCGATCGACGTGTAGTTAACCGGCTTTTCGGATTTTGCCTTGAGTCTATCCCCTTCTTCACAGCAGTAACCATCAATGCCGTAGCCAATGCCGTTGATAAAGTAAGAGGTCTTGCCGTTTACGGTAACGGTAGGAAGTTCATTGATATATTTATGCAGAGGGATGAGCGGATTATCATCAACCGCTACGTCCTTTTTGAAGTCGTTGCCGCTACCGGAAGCAAAATAGAAAAGATTTTTAGGGAGCGTCAAACCAACATTTTCGTTAATAAAGCGGTTGAGTGTGCCGTCTCCGCCGGAGAGGATAACGGTATCGTTTTCAAGGTCGATACTCGACCAAAAATCGGCATAGCTCTTGATGGAGATAATATCGACCATCGTTGCATCCTCAGGTACAGAATTACCCAAAAGCAGGCGAGAATATTCCAATCCTTGCTTATTGCCGGAAAGGGTGTTATAAAGAATATAATACATAATATGTCTCCTTTGATTGGTGAGTTTGTTGCTTTTTGTAGAAAAAGCGCATCATCAAAGAAAATTATAACACATTTATTTATATTCGGTCAAGTCGATTTTTTGGGCAATTTGCCTCGAATGCACAAAAATCGTCTGTTTAAAAAGATTATACTATATTTTGGAGGAAAAGTCAACAGAAAATTTAAAAAAGCGGAGAGGTTTCCCTCTCCGCTAAACTATTTTTATCTCTTTTTGGTAGCAACTTCAACGAGTGCCTCTGCCAAGAAGGCATCAACGGGCTTGGAGACCGTTTCACCTGCGCGGTTACGCACGGAGACGGTTCCCTCCTCCACTTCCTTGGCGCCAATGATAAGCATATACGGAACCTTTTGCAGCTGCGTATTGCGAATCTTGTAGCCGATGGTATTGGAGGAATCGTCAAGCTCTGCACGCAGACCTGCAGCAGAGAGCTTATCGCATACCGACTTTGCATACTCGATATGCTCGTCACCGATGGGCAGAATGCGGATCTGCTCGGGGGCAAGCCACAGCGGGAATGCGCCTGCGTATTTTTCGATCAGGAGCGCGAGGGTTCTTTCATAGCACCCCATCGAGGTGCGGTGAATGATATAAGGCGTTACCATTTGGTTGTTGGAGTCAACGTATTCCATGCCAAATTTCTTTGCAAGCAGCATATCAATTTGAATGGTAATGAGCGTATCTTCCTTGCCAAATACGTTCTTGATTTGGATATCGAGCTTGGGACCGTAGAATGCTGCCTCGTCGATACCAACGGCATAATTGATGTTGTTTTCATCAAGGAGCTGCTTCATAATGCCTTGTGCCTCGTTCCATTGCTCGGGCGTGCCCTCGTACTTATCAGTGCGCGCGGGATCCCATTGCGAGAAGCGGAAGGAGCAATCCTCTTTGAGTCCGAGCGTATCGAGCATATACATTGCGAGGTCAAGGCAGCCCTTGAATTCCTCTGCCAACTGCTCGGGACGCAGAATAAGGTGTCCCTCGGAAATGGTGAACTGACGAACGCGGATAAGTCCGTGCATCTCGCCCGAATCCTCGTTGCGGAAGAGCGTGGAGGTTTCGCCCAAGCGCATAGGCAGATCGCGATAGGAGCGCTTTTTATTCAGGAATACCTGATATTGGAAGGGACAGGTCATGGGGCGAAGCGCGAAGCATTCCTTGGTCTCGTCGTAAGGATCGCCCAAAACGAACATACCGTCAAGATAGTGATCCCAGTGACCCGAGATTTTGTAAAGATCTCTCTTTGCCATCAAGGGCGTTTTGGTGAGCAGATAGCCGCGCTTTTGCTCCTCGTCCTCTACCCATCTTTGCAGCAGTTGGATAACGCGTGCACCCTTGGGAAGCATTACGGGAAGACCCTGGCCGATGCTATCAACCGTGGTAAAGAGCTCAAGCTCGCGGCCGAGCTTGTTGTGGTCGCGCTTGAGGGCTTCTTCCTGCTGTTGCAGGTATGCGTTCATTTCATCCTTGGAGGGATATGCGATACCGTAGATGCGTTGGAGCATCTTGTTGTTTTGGTCGCCCTTCCAATAAGCACCGGTGCATTGTGTCAGCTTGAACGCCTTAACGGCACCTGTGCTAAAGAGGTGAGGACCTGCGCAAAGGTCGGTGAATTCGCCTTGACGGTAAAAGCTGATAACAGCATCCTCAGGCAGCTCTTCAATGAGTTGTACCTTATAGGGCTCGTCTTTTTCCTGCATCAGAGCAATTGCCTCTTCTCTGGGAAGCTCAAAACGCTCGATTTTGAGGTTTTCCTTAACGATCTTCTTCATTTCACCCTCGATTGCCTTGAGCGCATCTGCGCCAAAAGGAACCTCGGAGTCGATATCATAGTAGTAACCATTGTCGATAGCAGGACCAATGGTAAGCTTTGCATTGGGATACAGTCTCTTTACTGCCTGCGCCAAAATGTGTGCAGCGGTGTGGCGGAAGAGATGCTTACCTGCTGCATCCTCAAAGGTGAGGAGCTTAACCTCGGTATCAGCCGTCAGCTCTTGCGTGAGAGCTACGGTCTTGCCGTCAATTTCGGCACCGATAACGGCGCGCGTAATCAGCTCCATATCCTTTGCCGCATCATAAACGGTTACGGGAGCATCGTATTCTTTTACTTGATCCAAAATTTTGATTTTCATGGTTAGTTTCCTTTCTATATGTTAGAAAAAATATAAAACGTATTTAACTTTGCACTAAAAAAATCCACACCCCGACAGATACCAAAAAGACATCTGTTCGGGGTGTGGATATTTTCCGCACGGTTCCACCCGGACGTTTCACTTCATTTAGTATGCGAATTTGCGGCTAAGTGGTACCCCATACGTTTGCAACAAGACCTTTCAGCAATCCCCGAAGGAATGGTCTATTCTCTGTGGATGCGCGTCGTGTGGGACGTGTCTTTGCCGTTTGGCGAATTATTCGTCAAAGAGAAATTGCGCAGGCTTTTTTTGCGATGCGCGATTGTAAGCAGAGCGAGGATTGTAGATCTCGCGCCAATCAAGGTCGCCGCGGTCAAGCGCGGTAACGATGACCTCTGCAGTGGCGATGTTGGTTGCTACCGGCACGTTGTAAAGGTCGCAAAGGCGCAACAACTCTGCATCGATCTCTTCAATTTGCGAGTCGGGACGTGTATCCTTGAAATACAGAAGCACGTCGATCTCATTGCAAGAAATACGGGATGCGATTTGCTGCTTTCCACCGTGAATACCTGCCATCAAACGCTCGATTTCAAGTCCCGTAGCGTCTGCAATGTACTTTGCGGTAATACTGGTAGCACAGAGGTTATGCTTTGAGAGAATGCCGCAATATGCAATGCAAAACTCTGTCATCAGTTCTTTTTTCAGGTCGTGAGCAATGATTGCTATCTCCATAAGAGACGGTCACTCCTTTCTTTTTCCGAACAAGTGTTCGGTGGGGTTCGCTGGGTATTAAAAAACCAAATTCACTTTATTATAACACGAAGTACTTCGAATTGTCAAGAGAATTCGGGATATTTTTTGCTTTTTTCTTGCAAAACACAAGTTCTTCCCTTTTATTCGTATTTTGCACGGCTGCCGCCAATGTATTTTGGGCGGGTGCGTGCCGCAAGAAGAATAGCATCGCCAATGCGGTTTTGCTGAAGTCTTACGGGAACGGCTACGCGGCACAGATGCATACCGATAAGGGTGCCGCCAATGTCAAGTCCCGCCTGCGCGCGGATCTCTTCAACCGCTACGGGAGCGTCAAAACTCTTCCACGCAGTGGTGGCAAAGGAGCCGCCTGCCTTGGGCTGCGGAACAACGCAAACCTCTTCAAGTCCATAATTTTTGGCGCATTCGCGCTCGATGATAAGTGCGCGGTTGAGGTGCTCGCAGCATTGTGCGGCAAGATAAATGCCCTGCTCCTTGAGAATGGGATAGATCGCCTCAAATACGGCTTCTGCCGCCTCAAGGCTTGAGCCGTGGCCGATGGTCTCGCCAACGATCTCGGACGAAGAGCATCCTACAACGAGAATGTCCCCTTTATGCAGCCCTGCCACCGAAAGCAATTCGGAAACAGCGCTTTTTGCTTGTTGTTTGATCAGTTCAGTATTCATAAAGTCCTCTCAAATTACCAATTGTCGCTACCGTCATCGGGAATAACGCGTTCAACGGCGATGATAGCACATTCGATCATAGCGTCGTCGGGCTCAAAAACGGTCAGGTGCTGGAGCCATACACCGGGCATAGAAATGATGCGTGTGAGCAGATTGTCGTGTCTGCCTGCAAATTTGATAAGCTCATAGCCAATGCCCACAATAATGGGAAGCAGTGCAAGCTTAACAAGCGCACGCAAGCCAAGCGGAAGCACCGCTCCACTGATGGCTGCCGAAATAGGGTCGATGGAAAAGGAGATAAAGATGCTGACCAGGAGCAGCAGGATCAGGAACGAGGTTCCGCAACGGGGGTGAAAGCGGCGTTGCTTGCGTACGTTTTCAACCGTGAGCGGGAGTCCTGCCTCGTAACAGAAGATCGTTTTGTGCTCGGCACCATGGAACATATAGGTGCGACGAATATCCTTCATAAGCGAGATAGCTGCCATATATCCAACAAGCAGAACGACCTTGAGCACGCCCTCGATGGCAGACTTCCAAATAGAATTAAGAACAAGGTTCTCTCCCTCAATAAAGGGAGCTACAAGCCCGTAAAGGAAGGTGGGCAACAGCATAAACAAGCCAATGGCAAGCCCAAAGCCAAGCACTACGCTGATAACCGAGACAAGGGTCATCATCCACGCGGGCATTTTGTCTTCTTCCTTTTTCGGCTCCTCTTTTTCGATGGATTGCTCTTCGATTTGAGCCTCGGGAGCTTCGGCTACGGGAGTCTCTTCTACAATCTCAGCATCCTTTTTGCCCTTCTTTTTCTTTTTGGGCTTTTCCTCAACAATGTCCTCAAGACCCGAAAGCTCTGCCGAGCGCATCAGGCACTTGTAGCCGAGCACCATCGTATCAACGTAGCCGAGAATGCCGCGGATGATGGGCCAACGGCAAAATGCGGGGCGCTTTTTTGTGGTGGTTTCAAATTCCTCCACAACAATTTCGCCTTTGGTATTGCGAACAGCCATTGCGGTCATTTTGGGGCCGCGCATCATAATGCCTTCCATTAAAGCCTGACCGCCGATTGAGGTTTTACGGCGGCAAGCCGAGAGTTCATTTTTTTCTTTCAATTTGGGTTCCTTTCTTGCGCGTACGCGCAAACTGCAAAATCACGTATATGTTACACCTTTGTTGTGAACTACGTGTGAACAAACGGGAAAATCTCGCATTTTAATCAATATATTGCCCACGTGGTTGGCAAACAAAGGCTTTGAATCCCAGCTCTTGCAGGGCGGTGCAAGCCTTTTCGGCTTCGCTTTGCTCTTCAAAAACGCCAAAAACGGCAGGGCCGCTACCGCTCATCATAGCACGCATTGCACCGTTTTCGCGCATTGTGCGCTTGGCGAGCACAACGTCGGGATTTTCTTTTGCAACGACATCCTCAAAAATGTTATAAAAGCAAGTACAGGATGCTGAAAGCGCGTCGTTTTGCCAAAGGTCGATCAGCTCCTGCGCATCGGTGTTATCCTCGCGCGAAAGCTTGAAAAAGTCGTATTTTTCATCGAGCGCTGCATAGGCCTTGGGGGTGGAGACCCCATCGTTGCCAATGGCTATAACGAGCGTGCAAGGCGGCATGTTGGGAACGCGCTGTAAAACCTCGCCAACACCCGTGGCAAGCATTGCACCACCGCGAATGCAGAACGGAACGTCAGCCCCAAGCATAAGACCGATTTGTGCGAGCCTTTCGATAGAAAGCGGTTCACCGCACAAGTGATTGAGCGCACGCAATACGGCAGCAGCATCGGCGCTCCCACCACCAAGACCTGCGGATGCGGGAATATGCTTTTGGATGGTGATCTGCACCGCTCCCGTCAGGTTCGTGTCCTGCAAAAACAGCTCGGCAGCACGCCACGCAAGATTGCGCGAATCGGTTGGCAGCTCTGCATTGCCCGACACGGTGAGTGTAATACGCGACTGCTTTGCGGGTTGAAAATTGACAGTTACAATATCGCAGAGCGAAACGGTTTGCATGACGCTGACGATATTGTGATAGCCATCCTCACGGCGCGAGGTAATATTCAAATAAGCGTTGATCTTTGCGTTTGCTCTTTCGGTATACATGCTCTTTCCTCTTGTTGCATAATTCACCATTATTTTACCACAAATCGCGCGTCTTTTCAATATTTTTTGTAAATAATATTAAAAAATAAAAAAAGGACTTGACGAGATGGGAAATTTGGTATAAAATTATAGTGGTTTATTTTGTGTTTAAAGGAGCAAACAAAACGATGACATTCCAAAAAAAGGAAAGCGGAAACCATCTAACCCTCAACCGGATATTGCTGATAGCCGGCGGCTTTTTGCTTCTCTTGATGCTTGCCTTTTATCGAGAGATCAATAGCTGGCTCGAGCTTGTAATTGATATCTTCAGTCCTGTTATTCTGGGCTTGATTTTCGCTTACGTTCTCAATCCCATATTCCGCGTTTTGGAGCGAAGGGTGTTTTACCGCGTGTACCCCTCCGCCGCTCGTCGTGCGATCTCCTTGCTTTTGACGTATATCATCGCGCTGATTTTGATCGGTTTGATCGCCCTGCTCATTCTGCCGCAGCTGGTATCTACCCTGATGAACTTTATTACCGACTATCAAACCTATATTGACGGTGCGATTGCAAGCATTAACGGTGTGATCAAGGATATCAACGCCACCATTTTTAATTTCTTCAAGATCAAAAATGCGATCCAATACGTTGATGCGGGCATCATTTCCGTTTTGCTGAACAATTTGATGGAAGAGTTCTCCAATCAAATTCCCGCCTTGACAAATAAAGCAAGCCTCTTCCTCTCGGGTGCAACCGACGTCATTTTTGCAATTTTCATTTCCATCTATCTGCTCACGTCCAAGGAAAAGCGCTACCTGCAAATTATGAAATTCCGCAGCGCAATATTCAGTGACAAGATAAATCAACGCATTACAAAGATCTGCACCACGGCAAACAATCTGTTTGGCAAATTTGTGCAGGGGCGTGTGCTTGACTCCTTGATAGTTGGCGTTATGACCTACGTTGCCATTTCCATTTTCCAAATTCCCTACTCACTCCTCATCGCCTCGTCGATCGCCGTTTGCAATATCATTCCCACCGTAGGCTTTCTCATCGGCTTTGTTCCCGCATTTGTGATCCTGCTCTTTACCGATGCGGCTTTGGTCATTCCCTTTACGCTGATCATGTTCCTGATCTACCAGATAGACAACAACATCATCAGCCCGAGAATCCTCGGATACAATACGGGCGTGACACCATTGTGCGTTATTATTGCCATTTGCACGATGGGAGCGCTGTTTGGCTTTGTAGGCTTGATCATCGCCGTTCCGCTCTTTGCTACTCTGCTTGATCTGATCGATGACCTCGTACACGAGCGCCTGCAGCACAAGCGTATGCCCGACGATACCGAAAACTATTTTGCCCCCGACCTTTCGATGGACTACCTGCATATGTCAAAATCTCAGCTCGGCCGTTTTATTGTGCGAATTGAGAAGCGTGCATTGCATATCAACAATCAAATTGCCAATGGGCACGAGAGCTCCTTGAGTAAGCGCGATCGCAGATTTCTTTCCGCTTATCAGCGTGCTCGAAAGCTCAATCTGCTCCCCGAGGTCCCCTCGGACGTTTTGACACAGTTCTCGGCTGAGTCGGCTGAAAAAACGGTTCGCACAGAAAGCAACGCCAAATATGAAAAAATGCTTGAGGAAGCAATGGAAGTCGCCCGAGAAAATAATGATATGGGAGGTGCTCAAGCATGAAAACACGTAAGCAGATCAAGCTGATCGCTCTTTATGCTGTGCTTGCAGCTCTTGCGATCCTGTTCGTTATTATCAAGCGCGAAAGCTTCTCCTCTCTGATTGGGCAGATATTCCGCATTTTGCGCCCCGTTATCATCGGTGCGGTCATTGCTTATCTTTCCAACCCTATTTTCCGCGTGTTTGAAAAGCATGTCTTCCCCGGCATCCGATCCTTTACTGCTCGCCGCACTCTGGCCTTGATCGCCACTTATATCGTGCTGGCTCTCATCATCGTTATTTTGCTGATGCTCATCGTTCCGCAGCTGCTTGCAAGTATACTCGACTTTTTGAATAATTACGAAACGCTCTTGGGTGGCGCATTGGAAAACCTCAACGGTCTACTGAGCCAGATCAATGACCGTTTTGGCTTGAAGATCCCCCCCGTTAAACCCGAGACCCTGAAGCAAGGCCTTGATTGGATCATTCAAAAGGTAAACGTTGAAGAGCTGATGGACCGTCTGCTCTCCGGCAGTACCATTCTTGTGCTCTTTGAGTATATTGAAGATGCGATGTTCATTTTAACCGACATCATTTTCGGATTCTTTATTTCCATTTATCTCCTCTCCGGCAAGGAGCGCATCTATGCGCAGATCATGCGTATGAGAAAGGCTCTCTTCAACCACCGCATCAACGAGCGCATTACCCGCATTTGCACCATTGCAGATCAATCCTTTGGCGGATTCTTGCGCGGAAAAATTCTTGACTCCACCATTGTTGGCGTGTTGGTTTATATCGTCATTTCGATCATGGGCGTTCCCTACGCGCTTTTGCTTGCCGTTCTCATCGGCATTACCGACATCGTTCCCGTAGTGGGTCCTTGGATCGGTGTTATCCCCTCAGCCGTTATCGTTCTTTTAACAGACCCTATTAAGGTCATTCCCTTTTTGCTTGCGATTCTTGTTGTTCAGCAGATCGACGGCAACATCATCGCCCCCAAGATCCTTGGTGAAAACACAGGTGTCAGCTCCCTGTGCGTTATGATCGCTATTACGGTCATGGGCGCCGTTTGGGGATTGGCAGGTATGGTGCTTGGCGTTCCCTTCTTTGCAACCATCATAGAGCTGACCAATGAATTTCTCAATAAGAGACTTGAGAAAAAGGGACTTTCGACCGAATTTGAAAGCGACGCAACCGAAGACACAAAAAAGCCGAAGCTCCGCCGCGAGACCGTAAGCCTTTCGGACGGATTTGGCCCCTTGACAAAGCAAGAGAAAGAGCGCCTGCTCTCTCTCTCACTTGCACGCAAATATGATCTTTACGCAAAGCAAAATAGCTCTGTTCTTGCCGCTTGCGTTGGTGAATATATGGCTGCAACTGCCGAAGCCGACGTACAAGCTCCCGTAGTTCAAGCGGTGCAGGATGAGACTTCTTTTGAATCGGCTACCGCTCCCGAGGCGGCAGTCACGCCCGATGAAAGCCATGAATGAAAATTTTGAAATGCGAGATTTCGGCACGTATTCCCCTGAGGAGATCATAGCCGAAAATCTGCAGGAACTCTTCGAGCGTGCCGACGTTCTCGGTGAAGAGGAGATCGCACATCTTTGTGAGTTGGCAGCCGAGATCGCACAAGGCGACGATCTTACCGATCTGCTCTCCTCGCTTCCCTATTACCGCATATCCGAGATGAAGCCCTTGGCAGGCGCACTTGCCGATCACAAGGAGCTGCTCTCCCGCTCACGAAAGCTTTCGGAAGCACGACAGTGTATGATACTGTGCCGAGCGCTTTATGAAAAATTGAAGCACCGCGAAAATCTGCTCTCGGCACTTTTCCCCGACGTGGAAGAGGTTCTGCCACAAGCCGCAGGACGCATTGTGTATCAGCGTAGCAGTTATGCAAACGATGCATACCTCGCGTTCGCCTCGCTTCTTCCCAATGCACGCGCGACCTATGCGCATAGCTTTGCGGCTGCTTGTGAGGAGGTTTACAACGGACATTGCGAGTACTGCATCCTTCCCGTTGAAAACGCGGTCGAGGGTGAGCTTATCGGCTTTGCCAAGCTGATTACGCAATTCGATTTGAAAATTATAGCCGTTTGTGACATTGTAGGTGCGGATGCTTCGCGCAACACTCGTTTTGCTCTTCTGCAACGCAATATGCCACCTCTTTCCGGCACGGATGCGATGAAGAACGGATGCTTCCGCATCTCGCTCCCCAAAGAATCTGCCTCTCTTGTGGCGGATGTTTTAACTGCCGCCAACTTCTACGGCTTGAAGTTCCGCTCTGCCAATACGCTCCCACCAAGCGAGCAATCTCTTTTTAACCTGACCTTTGATATTTGCGGTGGCGATCTTTATCCTTTTTTGCTCTATCTTGCAACCGTCGCCCCGCAATACACCCCAATTGGAATTTATTCACACATCAAACAGAAAGGAATATAAAATTATGGATCGTTTTACTTACACAACAAAGGGCGTATGCTCCCGCGCGATTGAAATTGCTATTGAGGACGGCATTATTGCCGAGGTTCGCTTTGTTGGCGGTTGCCACGGCAACACCCAAGGCGTTGCAGCACTTGTAAAGGGCTATTCCGTTACCGAGGCAGTTGAGCGCCTTTCGGGCATTCGTTGCGGAATGAAAAGCACCTCTTGCCCCGATCAGCTGGCGCAGGCACTCTCTGCATATCTCGAAAAGAACTGACATACTCTATGCTTGAACCACCTCTCCGGTTGACTACATCTTATACTTCGGAGGAACTGAAATGAAAGAATTTTGGAACACCTATTATGCGTGGCTGAACGCCGATGCTCTCAGTGAGGCTGAAAAAGCAGAGCTGCGCGCAATTGAAAAAGACGAGAATGAAGTCGCTTTGCGTTTTTCAAGCTCTCTCTCCTTTGGTACGGCAGGCTTGCGCGGTACGATGAAGGTTGGTATGAATGCGATGAACGTGCACACAGTAGCACACGCAACCCAAGGGCTTGCAAATCTGATCGTGCGCGAGGGTCGCGCAGATGATGGCGTTGCCATTGCTTGCGATAGCCGTCTCAACTCTCAAACCTTTGCTGAAACTGCCGCCTCTGTTCTTGCCGCAAACGGCATTAAGGTCTACCTTTTCGACTCCCTGCGTCCCACGCCCGAGCTTTCGTTCGCTTTGCGCGAGCTTTCCTGCGTTGCGGGCATCAACATCACCGCCTCTCACAATCCCAAGGAATACAACGGCTACAAGGCATATTGGGAGGACGGCGCACAGCTCCCGCCCGAGCACGCCGACACGGTTGCCGCAGAGATCGCACGCCTCAATATTTTTGCCGACGTTAAAAAAATGCCGCTTGCCGATGCGCTGAGCAGCGGTCTTGTTACCATCATTGGTGAGGAAATGGATGAAAAGTATCTTGCGCAGGTGCAACAGCAGGCTGTCAACCCCGATGCCATCGCATCTGTTGCGGATGAGCTCAAGATCGTCTACACACCCCTTCACGGAACGGGCTACCGTCTTGTTCCCGCTATTCTTCGTCGGGTAGGATTGAAGCATCTTTACACGGTTGAGGAGCAGATGAAAACCGACGGAAGCTTCCCCACTGTTAAAAAGCCCAATCCCGAATACCCCGAGGCTTTCTCTCTCGGTATTGAGATTGCAAACAAGGTTGGCTCCGACCTTGTGATCGCAACCGACCCCGATGCCGACCGCGTAGGCGTTATGTCGCGCACGCCCGACGGCTCTTTTGCCACCATTACCGGCAACCAGATGGGTGCTCTTTTGGTAGATTATATCATTACTGCATACAAAGAAACGAACACGATGCCGCACAATCCTTACGTGGTGAAAAGCATTGTTACCAGCGAGCTTGCCGCAAAGATCTGCGCCGCAAACGGTGTTAAAATGCACAACGTGCTCACCGGCTTTAAGTTTATCGGTGAGGTCATTAAAAACTATGAAAAGAGCGGTGACGGCAGCTTTTTGTTCGGCTTTGAAGAAAGCTACGGCTACCTCAAGGGCACCTATGCCCGCGATAAGGATGCCGTTGTGACTGCTATGCTCATTTGTGAGATGACTGCCTTCTACAAAAAACGCGGAATGACACTTTCCGATGCACTTTCCGCTCTGTTTGAAAAGTACGGCTTCTGCCTTGAACAAAACGTAGAGGTCTATATGGAAGGCCTTGACGGTCCCGCCCGTATGGCGGCACTGATGGATGGCTTGCGCAACAATCCCCCCGCAGAGTTTGGCGGTGTTGCCGTAACGCTTGTGGGTGATTACGGTGTGGGAACCATTACCGAGGGCGGCAAGGTTCGCCCCACGGGCTTGCCCTCCTCCAACGTGCTTTATTATCGACTCGCTAACGGGGACGTGATCGTTGCCCGTCCTTCGGGAACCGAGCCCAAGATCAAATTTTACTATATG
>JBGVQK010000073.1:0-3871 GCA_045127455.1 Eubacteriales bacterium | reverse complement strand
GGTATTTTTGCCCCTTTTTCTCTCCAAGTTCTCTCCAAAAAGCATATTTTTTTGCCCGTTTTTGGTGAGTTCGAATTGCTCTTATTTTGACGGGCAGTTATCAACAAAAGGGAGATAATTCCGTCAAGTTCCAATTAGACTACTTTATTCAAAAATTTATATTAACAATGGTATTATTTTCTCAAAACCCCTTGATTTTCGGGCGTTTTTGTGCTATAATAACGCCATCGTGTTTGACCTTCTCTCCAAAATTCAAGGAGAGAACTCAACGTAGCGGACGATTTTTATGGTTGTAGATCAACTACTGAAATACGGCGAGTTTGGGATAGTATTGTTCGATAACTTCCAAGTTGCCGAACGGACTCGAAATCAGTTGTACCTCACGGTACCGTGGGTTCGAATCCCACCGCTTCCGCCAATATAAAAGGCACACCTAAGTGGTGTGCCTTTTATATTGGCGGAAGGTGGTGCAAAAGAAGCCTCCTTTTGCGTAGCAAAATTAGGTTCGGTTTTGAGTCAAAGCCGTCTGTAAGCTCGCTTACGAGCGGCGTGACGAAAAAATCTCGCTGAAGGCGAGTATCCCACCGTTTCTTTTGCATTTAAATGTGAGCGAGTTTGTCACAATTCTCTTCAAAAACTATTGAAGATCTGACCATTATATGCTATAATGTAGAAAAACCAAACGAAACGAGGAATTTCCAATGCTCTCATTTGAAAGCGATTATATCACGGGCGCGCACCCCAAGGTGCTTGAGGCGCTGATTGCAACAAACTACGAGCCTCTCCCGGGCTACGGTAACGACAAATATTCTGCACGCGCAAAAGAGAAGATCAAAGCCGCGTGTGGGATGCCCGATGCCGAGGTCTTTTTTGTTGCGGGCGGAACGCAAACCAACCGCGTTGTTATTGGTTCTGTTCTGCGCGACTTTGAAGGTGTGATCGCTGCCGAAACAGGGCACGTCGCTTTGCACGAGGCAGGTGCCATTGAGGCAACGGGGCACAAGGTCATCACCTTGCCACATAAAAATGGTAAGATTGATGCCGCAACGCTCGATGCAAAGATCAAAGCCTTTTATGCCGACGATTCTTATGAGCACATGGTTTTCCCCGGTATGGTCTATATCTCTCATCCCACCGAGTACGGCACGCTTTACACAAAGGAAGAGCTCACCGCAATTTCAACAGTTTGCCGCGCGTATAACATTCCGCTTTATATGGACGGTGCACGTCTTGGCTACGGTCTTTGCAGTTATGAGACCGATCTGATGCTCCCCGAGATTGCCGCACTTTGCGACGTCTTTTACATCGGCGGCACCAAAATGGGGGCACTTTGCGGAGAGGCGATCGTTTTTACCAAGAACAACGCTCCCGCGCATTTCTTTACAATGATCAAGCAGCACGGTGCGCTCACAGCAAAGGGAAGACTCCTTGGCGTGCAGTTCGATGCGCTTTTTACAAATGATCTTTACTATGAGATCGGCAAGCACGCCATTGACATGGCAGAAAAGCTCAAAGCCATTTTTGCCCAAAAAGGCTATAAGTTCTTTATGCAGTCTCCCACCAATCAGCAGTTCGTTATTTTGGAAAATGAAAAGCTGAAGGAGCTGAAAGAAAAGGTCGCCTTCAGCATTTGGGAGCCCTTTGACGAGCATCACACAGTCGTCCGCTTTGCTACCGCGTGGTCAACGACCGAAGACGACCTTGCGGCTCTCGCAAATATCCTTTAATCCTTCAAAAATAACCGCCCTGACCGCAATTTTTTGTCAGGGCGGTCTTTTATTGGCAATTTCACAAAGGTTTGTATGATAATTGCAGTAATTTTGTGTAGAATAAAGCCGAGACATTCACAAAAAATTCATACATTCAAGCAAGAGATATGGTATAATAATTTTGCAGTTATCAAGAGCGGGGGTGAGTTCTTATGGCACAGAAGAAAATGTTGGCAATCGATCTGGGCGCTTCCAGCGGTCGCGGAATTGTTGGCGCTTTCGACGGTCAAAAGCTCTCCCTGAAAGAAAATCACCGCTTTTCCAACGATCCTGTCATTCTGGGTGGCAAAATGTACTGGGATATTCTGCGCATCTTTCACGAAATTAAGCAATCAATTGCAAAAACTGTTTTGGATGGCGATGCCATCCGTTCGATCGGTATAGACACATGGGGCGTGGACTACGCATTGCTGGATGCAAGCGGCAGAATGCTTGCTAACCCCTACCACTATCGGGATGCCCGCACCGAGGGCGTCGTGTCTTATGTCGGTCGTTTTTTTGCGCCTTCCGAGCTTTATGCGCAAACAGGCATTCAGTGCATGAATTTTAATACGATCTTTCAGCTTGCTTGCGACCTGCGCGATGACCCCAAAATGGTGGAAAACGCATCGCGTATGCTCAATATTCCCGATCTGCTCAATTATTTTCTCACGGGCAATATGGCAAATGAATATACCATTCTTTCCACGGGTGCGCTTTTGGATGCGCACAAGCGCGATTACGCCAACAAGCTGATTGCAAAGGCGGGCATTCCGCAAAGACTGTTTGGCGAGATCGTTCAACCCGGAACCTCTGTGGGCAAGCTCTTGCCGCAGGTGCAAGGTGAGGTCGGCAAGCTTGATGCCGAGGTGCTCACCGTGGCTTCGCACGATACTGCAAGCGCGGTTATTGCCGTTCCCACGCAGGAGAAGGAATTTCTCTTTATCAGCAGCGGCACGTGGTCGCTCATGGGCACCGAGCTCGACGCTCCCAAGATCAATGCCGAAACCGAAAAATACAACTTTACAAACGAGGGTGGAGTGAATAACACCATTCGCTTCCTCAAAAATATTATGGGACTGTGGCTCATTCAAGAGTCGCGCCGCCAATGGAGAAGAGAAGGCAAGGAATACAGCTTTGCCGAGCTTGAGGCTCTTGCAAAAGAGGCAAAGCCCTTTAAATGCTTCATTGATCCCGACCATCCCGGCTTTGTCGCTCCCGGTGATATTCCTACACGTGTGCGCGAATTTTGCCAAAAAACAGGGCAATACGTGCCCGAAACGGTGGGCGAGATTATGCGTTGCATTTACGAAAGCTTGGCAATGAAATATCGCTATACGGCAGAAACGATTGGCAAGCTGACGGGTATTTCTCCGCGCGTTATTCACGTTGTTGGCGGCGGAACCAAGGATGGCTTCCTCTCGCAAATGACTGCCGACGCTTGCGGAATCCCCGTATGCGCAGGCCCCGAGGAGGCAACTGCCATTGGCAATCTGCTGGTCCAGCTTATGGCTGCGGGTGAGGCAAAAACGCTTTCCGATGCCCGCGCGATCGTGGCGGCATCCTTTGCCTGCAAGCATTACGCGCCTCAAAATACGGCGGCGTGGGATGAAGCTTATCAAACCTTTTGTGCTCTTAACTGACGAAAAATCACCTGTCAGCGCGGCTTTGCCGTGAATTGGGGAATATATGCAAAAAATAAAAAAACGGAGGCTTACTATGAAGGACAATCAATTTGGAGAACTTTGCGTCATTGGAATGAAGGGCTGTGAAGCCTTTACCGAGCAGGTAGATTACTATCTTCGCGATTGGCGCAGACATGGCGACAACGACAAAACCTTTTTAGCAAAGGCTGATTGCCCGCGTTTTGGTTCGGGTGAGGCAAAGGGAATGCTGCACGAGTCGATGCGTGGAAAGGATGTTTACATCATTTGCGACACGTTCAATTACGGTGTAACCTACAAAATGTACGGCATGGAGGTTCCGATGAGCCCTGACGACCACTATGCAGACCTTAAGCGCATTATTGCCGCGATTGAAGGCAAGGCAAGAAGACTGACTGTTATTATGCCAATGCTTTACGAGGGCAGACAGCATAAGAGAAGCGGCCGTGAATCTCTCGA
>JBGVQK010000072.1:0-20871 GCA_045127455.1 Eubacteriales bacterium | reverse complement strand
CGTAGTATATAGGTGAAAGGAGGTCGAGCAGATGAATGATGAAAGAATAATCGAACTGTTCTTTGAACGGTCTGAGCAAGCAATCAAGGAGCTTGATGGCAAGTACGGCAAAGTATTTCACTCACTCTCATTCAAAATTCTAAACAATCATCAGGATGCAGAAGAATGTGTGAACGATTCCTACCTTGGAACGTGGAACGCTATCCCACCTGCCAAGCCCAATCCCTTGCTTGCGTTTGTCTGTAAGATCGTAAGGAACATTTCACTCAAACGCTACGAGCAAAACACTGCCGTCAAAAGAAACAGCCACTATGATGTCGCCATGGAGGAACTCGGAGATTGCCTTGCTTCTACGACCACCATTGAGGAAGAAATTGCGGAACATGAGCTGACCAAGATTATTGAATCATTCTTGGATTCGCTCTCCAAGGAAAATCGTGTGATCTTCTTGCACCGCTATTGGTTTTCCGATACGTATGCTGACATCGCTAAGCAAGTCGGGATTACAGAAAAGAACATATCTGTCCGACTAACAAGAATCCGTAAGGAATTACGAGAGTATCTATTAGAAAGAGAGGTATTATTATGACAACGAAAAAGTTTTCAAATGCACTCGGTAACATCGGTGAAAGGTACATCGATGAAGCAGTAAGCTACACTGCAAAGAAGAAAAACAACGCTTGGCTGAAATGGGGTGCAATTGCAGCTTGCTTTGCTTTGATAATCTGCGCCATTCCATTAGTTAATGTGATATTTGATGGTGCAAATACCAAAGCACCTATATCAATCAACTATGACACCCTTGAAGAGATGAACCGTGCTTTGAGTAAGGAATCTCTATATAATGATTCCACTATTGATGTTTCAAAAGGAGAACTTACCCATATAGCTATAGCTTTCATTGCAGATCAAGAAGGAAAAGCGGATATGCAAAAGCCCACCCAAGCACGCATTGATCAAAAAAATGGCGATAGCAACATCAGATACTATATTCTTTTTGATAAGACAGATATAGACGATAGCTATATCGCCGGGTATGAAGAACAGAATCTGTCGTTTGTGGAAAATGGGATCACGGTTCATTATTCCACAGTGCAATATAAGGCAACATATGAATGTCAAGCCAAGTTTGTATACGATGGTAATATTTATGTGATAGATGTTACCACACCAAATGACGATTTTGATATAAGAGGGTTAGCATCGAGTATCTTATCACAAAATCATTAATCCCAAGGGTGTCGCTTTGGCGGCACCCTTCTTGTGTAAACTATGCGTCTATTATTGCAAGCTGTTCATCTCCAATTGAAAATTCGAGTTGATTATGGTATAATAATATCAGATTGGAGGTGGGGGGATTGAAAGTAAAACTTGTTGTAAGTAATAAGCGTTACGATGAAATCAAAAAGATGCTTGCCGAGCGAGGAATAGAAATAGATGATACCGCTGATTTGGTGTTAAGCGAAAGCAATAGATATCCGGACAATCTGATTGTTAAGGATGTGGTTAAAAACGAGCGCGTAGTATTGCTCATAGAAGATATTGTATACATAGAAACATACGGTCACACTGTAGAAGTGCATACCCAAAATGAAACCTATCAAGCTATGGATAGGTTATATAAAATTGTTAATCAACTTGATCCCGATAAATTTCTGCGAATTAGCAATTCCGTTGTAATCTCCAAAAGCAAGGTGAAGCAAATATCAACAACCCTTTCGATGAAATTTGTCTTGACGATGGTAAATGGGAAAAAGGTTGACGTCACACGAAGTTATTATTATATCTTCAAAGACAGTTTTGGTATATAGGAGGTGTACGTATGTTATATTCTTCAATTTTATTTCCGGCATTTTTGATTATCACAATTTTTGTAATCATAATTCCGATTGCAATTATTGCAGTTTATCTTCAGATCTACAAGCGACATATCAATAATGCGCTAAACAATAGTGAACACCGAACACAAATGGCATCACCGCATAAGGTGATAATCGTTTCTACAATCGTTGTTTTGTTTATCGGTGTATTTGCAAGCTTGATTGTTGGATATAAAACTGCTCAAAATTATTACGAATCAAGTATTGATGAGTTTTCAGCAACAGACCTTGAAACCTATTATGCAGAGGTAACAGAGGTAAATAAAAACACACTAACAGTCAAAGGATTATCCGTTAACGAAGAAAAATATCAAGGCGAATTTCAATATGAAATATCGGGCGAAGTTACTATCGTTCAAGGAAATGAAATCATTACTCTTTCACAGTTGGAGCAAGGTGATATAGTTTCTATTATCCTTATTACGGGAGAAGGACACGTAAAAGGTATAACCGATGCTTTCAAAATCACTTTAATAAAAGAAGCAGAATAATTGTCCGTTTTTAGGAGGTACACATAGTGAAAAAGATAATTAAATCATTTACTTTTTGGTTTGCTCTTTTGGGAGTGATTGTCGTAATTCTAAATATCCTCAAACTTGACGATATGAACATTTTAATGATCGGCTTGAATCCTATATTAAATCTACTGAGTAGCTCCGATGCAGATATTTCAGCCATTCCTTATTTGTGGCATATATTGAGCTTGGTGACTATGGTTGCATACGGTCTTGCTTTAGATGGAGCAAAGTATCTGATTAAGGTTTTGAAAAACAAATGATTGTGGAGGTTATAATGAAAAAAATTGTAAAGAAGCTGATTCTGTTAACTATGTTTGCAGGTTGCTGTGCAACATTATTACTGACATGGACAAACGTGCTCAACGTGCAAACTCTTGATGGAACATCAATTCTGACAGGAAACATAATCTTATCATTGTTAATCGTCAGCACATACGGCATAAGCGTTCTGTTTTACGAAAAAGCCCCCAAGGTTTTCTTTTGTGTTGGACTTTCAAGTTTGAGTATGCTTTTTGCCATAATGTTTTCCAAGTTTGAGAGTTGGGGCAGATTTGCGAATAAGTGTGCTGGACCATATGTGGGATTGATGGCTGTTGTTCTAACAATTGCAGCGTATGTATGGTTAAATACTAAAGAAAATAAATTGTCTAAATAACGCAGGGATGTCGCTTCGTCGGCATCCTTTTTCCCTTTGATTGTAGACAAATTAACAATTTTATGATATAATATAAGAAACACACCAATCTCTGAATTTGCTACGCAGTAGTCAAAGAAAAGGCGTTTGCGAAAACACTATGCAAGGAAAGCGAGGAATAATCATGAGCAATGCAGAAAACAAACCAAGAGTGATCCTCATACTTCAGTACCTTTTGAAGAATACCGATGACTTGCATACTGTTACGATATCAGATATAACAGAGCATCTGAAAGCAAGCGGTATAGAAGCGAACCGCCACACCATCATGCGCGATATCCAACAACTCCAAGAGTGTGGATTCGATATCATCTGTCAACGTTCACGCATGAATCAGTACAGCATCGGAGAACGCATATTGGAACTCCCGGAACTGAAACTGCTGATCGATGCCGTAGAAGCCGCACGCTTCATTCCCCAACCCAAAAGCGAGGCTCTGATAGAAAAGCTCTCGTCCTTGGCAAGCCAGTATCAGGCAAAGCATTTGAGCAGTAATATCTATACTAACAAGAGAGTGAAATCGGATAACGCAAGAGTATATTACAGCATCGACCTCATCAATCAGGCAATCAGTGAAAACAAGATGATACGCTTCCAATACTTCTCCTATCTCCCTACCAAGGAGAAGGCTCTCAAGTACGATGGAATGTTTTATCGTTTCAGCCCTCACAGAATTACTTGGAGCAATGACAGCTACTATGTGATAGGTCTGAACTACAAATACAATAACGAGGTCGTGTATCGCATAGATCGAATGACTTCGCTTGAAATCATGGATGAGGAAGCCAAGCCCGTAGAGGAAGGATTCGATATGGACTCCTTCTTGAAGTCGAACTTCTTGATGTTCGATGGCGAGCTGACAAGAGTAACGCTGAAATGCGAGAAAGCCATGATGAACAGCATAATAGATAAATTCGGCGAAGACGTTGAAACGAGCTATGATGCCGAGCAGGATCCGGAGCATTTCTACGCATACGCAGATGCAGCCACAGGCCCCACCTTTTATTCGTGGGTATTCAACTACCAAGGAAAGATCCGTATCGTAGAACCGCAGAACATTCGGGATGAGTTTATCGAAATGCTTCAGAAGCAACTAACCTAATACATACAAATAGTGAGTTGGTCGATATTTTGACCAACTCATTTTCATTTGCAGAAACCCTCTTGACGATTTCCAAAAATATGATATAATATTCTCAACGAGGACAAACCGTTCTCGATAGAATTTTGGAGGTGCAGGATATGGCAGGTAACAGAAAAAAAGATCCAGAACTTATGAAGGAGATCCGTACCTTTGTCGAAGACTACCACTTTGAATATCATTGCTCTCCTACGATTCGAAAGATAGCCTCTGCTCTCGGCATTGCAAAGACAACGGCATACAGATATCTCATTGAAATGGATGAGAAAGGTATGCTGACGTATGACGGTCAAAGTATTGACACAAAGAACATTCAAAGATCCGACTACAAGATGAACCGAGCACCCGTTATCGGTAGCATTGCTTGTGGTTCGCCCGAACTGACGGATGAAGCTTTTGAGGAATTTGTTGCTCTTCCGGTTGCGTTATTCGGCGAGGGAGATTTCTACGTTCTTCGTACACATGGAGATTCAATGATCGAAGCAGGTATCGATGACGGCGATAAAGTCGTTGTCAGGAAGCAGAATCACGCAAACGCAGGTGACATCGTTGTGGCGCTCGTGGATAATGAAACGACGCTGAAGACCTACTACCCCGAACCGGAGAAGCATCGTATCAGGCTTCACCCGGAAAACAAAACCATGAAAGATATTATAGTAAGGGAGTGTTACATACAAGGTGTTGCCGAACACGTGATCAAGAAACTAAACGGGAGGTAAAGCGATTGAACTATTACCACACAAATGAAGAAATCGACGAGATCGGCGAAGGTTTGATTCGCAAATATGATTACAACGCCTTTATCAGAGGTGAATCAACCAACATAGAGGGCTTCATCACAGAGCATCTCAATTACAGGATCGTATATGATAGAATCGCCGATAGCGATGCAGGCCGAATGGCTTTTCTTTCGGATGGGAAAACTCCTCTTTGGGTATGGCGCAATGGAAAGCGTACCCAAGTTATTCCTCCGCCAAACACAATCATCATAGATGAATTCCTTCTTCAAGAAAACACCAAAACAAGAAGACGATTTGTTTTGGCTCACGAAGCAGGTCATATCATCATGGATCTGCTGTGCAACGTTCCTGTCACAGCAGCCTTCAACAACGAATTTGACAGCGAACAAAACTATTCCATTCAGGACCTTGCGTGTATGTTCAACATCAATGAGAACAAGGCTACCTCCATGGGCGTGGCACTTTTGATGCCAAGAACCTCGGTCATTAACAGAACGAAACAACTGATCACGACCAAGCGTATCCCTCTGTATGGAAACAGTGTTCTTTGCGACAAAGACCGTATGGTCATCAGCAAACTCGCCGAGCATTTTCAAGTCTCGTATAAAAGTATGTTCTACCGTTTAAGGGATCTGAAAATGTTCGAACCAAGAGATATAGACGAGTACCTCGCCCAAAATCTCGGAAAACTTGGAGGTGTAACATGATATCTGCTCCTCCCAAATTCGTCGTCAATACCCTTGATGAAAGCACAATAGAAAAAATTGAGCTTTCATTCGCAGCAAGCGAGGACATGGAATTCAGAGAAATCTGCTGTCCTTACTGCAGTACTCCACTGGCTACGGTTACCCTCAATATGCATGAAGGAATCTTCATTGCGAAATGTCAGAAATGCAAAGCGGTCACCCCTCTGAATCTTGCGTATTTCTATCGTTCAAAGTCGTATCGCAGACCGGACGCATTTCTCCTCGACATGAACCATTCAACTAAATAACAATCCACTTTATAACGAGTAAGCGGAGCCGATCAAGATCGAGACTACCCAAGCACCGTATGAAGACAAGTAACAGAATCTAATTCTGTCTTGTTGTCATGCGGTGCTTTTTGTTTTGCACTTTCGGCTCTACTTGCCTTCATACGATGTTATAAGAGTCCTTTCCGTGGCTTCCGCTTCGGAAAGGACTTTTTATGTTTTGGCAAACCTACATCGCTAAATACCCGTGATCTCCGAATTTTGATTTCAATTCAACTTTAACAGTTCACTAACAAAAATCAAAATTCAAAAATTTAAGGAGATCACAAAATGGATTATCAGAACGCAGAATTTTACAAGCTCAACAAGAACAACCCCGACCTCGTTTACAACTTCGCAGATGAACTCATCACCTACCGCAAGGAAACCGATGAGAACGGCAACCTTCAGATCGTTGAATACCGCAAGAAGGATGGCAGAAAAGGAAAGAATGCCACTACTCGCAGAGTTGTCCCCTCCCATGAAATGAGCATCGAAGACTTTGATGCTTGGAAAAAGCAGCTCACAGAAGATGCCCACGAATACTTTAACAAGGATAAGCGCGAAACCCGTGAAAATGTATCTATCGAAAATCTTCTCGAAACAGATCTCGTCTGTGATGAATCAGTTGAAGAAGAATATCTCCGTGCAGAAGAAGAAAGACAAGCTCTTCCCAAAACTATGAAGGAAGCTTTAGAAATCTTGGACGTGCTTACTCCAGTACAGAAAGAAAGATACCTTCAAGTGAAAATGTATGGAAAGACAATTCGAGAGGTTGCCGAAGAAGAAGGATGCTATATCAATGCGATTGAGAAAAGCATCATGCAAGCCGAAAAGAAAATTGCTAAAGAGCGCGAAAAAAGAGGATATTAACCCACCAAAAAATATTTTTTCAGTTTTTTTCGGAAAATGGGTGTACAAAACCCCGATTTCATGGGTATAGGTGAGGAACAAAAAATTCCTCACTGATATTTGACAATTGAATAGCGATATAACAGATACGTTACCGACTCCGCGCGAGAGCGCAAGCCACACAAGCGAACGACCGCATTCCTTCCGAATGCAAACAGTCCTTCAGGACTTGGACTCACGAGTAGCAATCGTGGGAAGGCCATGACAGGAGTTGGGGATAATGATACTTCCGTACTGCGGATGCCGGAGAACCCGGCGGTTGGTGAGAGGCCAATGAGATTGCTACGCTGGCAATCGTCTGTTATATGCCCGTGGGTAAAACCATAATGTCGGGGGTGTTGGGCGACAAATACGACAAGACATATTTCAAAAACAAAACGAACCTATTACTCATGAAAATGAGTATAACTTTTTTCGGCTGATGGCGCACTGTTCGGTTTATCCGATTAATCCACCCATCAGCCTTTACATATTTATCAGGAGGTATAAGACATATGACGGTTCACAAAAACGATGTCTACTATGCCGACCTGTCCCCCGTAATCGGGAGCGAACAAGGCGGTACAAGACCTGTCCTCGTGATTCAGAATGACACTGGAAATAAGGTGTCCCCGACGATCATTGTCGCAGCTATCACCAGCAGACAGAAGAAACTCAAAATGCCGACTCACGTGCGGATCACCCTTGAAGAAGGTCACCTTCCCAAGAACTCAATGGCTATGCTCGAACAGATCAGGACCATTGACAAGGAGCGCCTCAAGAATTATGTCGGCAGGATCGACAAGCAATCCGCAGAAGCAATAGAACGAGCTTCACTCGAAAGCCTCGGTATCGACGTTCACAAGACGTACAGGAGGCTCTATGGAAAATAATCTGCAAAAAGATATCGACTTCGCAATCCACCTCGCAATGCTGAAAATGCTTCTGGAAAACGGCTTTATCAACGAGCAAGAACACCAGTCAGCAGTAAGTAAGTTGCGCGAGAAAACGAATTGCAAACTTATTGTAACTTCAGCGAACTTTTGAAAAATAACGCTGGACTTTTGAATTTATTGTGGTATACTTTGTGTTAACAAAACGAAAGGAGAAAAAGCAATGCGACAGAACATCATCCCGATCATGCCCATAGTCGAAACCCCAACCAAAGTTCGTGTTGCTGCCTACGTTCGTGTCAGCACGAGCAAGGACGATCAGTTAAACTCCTTCGCTGCTCAATATCTCCATTACAAAAAGCTGTTCGAAGATAGCAACTACGAAGAATTGATTGACGTCTACTCCGATGAGGGCATCAGCGGAACTACCACGGATAAAAGAGATGGCTTCAACAGAATGCTTGACGATTGCGAAAAAGGACGCATCCAAAAGATTTATGTGAAGTCAATATCAAGATTCGGACGAAACACGGCAGAAAGCCTTGCACACATCCGATACCTCAAGACACTTGGCATATCGGTGTTCTTCGAAAAAGAAAACCTCGATACGGCAATCGAGGAAACTGAATTCCGACTCACCATGATGGAGTATCAGGCACAAGAAGAATCCATCTCGATATCCAAGAATGTCCGCCTCGGCGAAAGATACCAAATGGAACGAGGCGATTACTTACTGAAGGTTGCCCCTTACGGCTATGAAAGATACGAGAGAACTCTCATCGTTAACGAAGCCGAAGCAGTAATTGTAAAAAGAATCTACGCTGACTACACAAGCGGAAAAAGCACCCGTCAGATCGCTGACGAGCTTAACGAAGAAAACGTACCGAGAAAGGATCCTACAGTAGCATGGAAGCGTACTGCTGTAGAGTATATCCTCTCCAACGAAAAGTATATCGGAGATCAGATGTACCTCAAACGATACAGAACCGATACGTTCCCATTCGTCAGAGTAAGAAATCACGGCGAACACGAATACTACTATATTGAAGAATCCCACGAACCAATCGTAACAAGGGCAATCTTCGATTACGCGCAAAAGCTCCGCACATCGAGAGTCCCCAAATGCGTGACAACGGCAAGCGAATTCAATCCTCTGTCCGGTGCTATCCATTGCGGAGAATGCGGAAAGGTATTCCGTATCATCAACAGAAAGAAATCCACACAATGGGCATGCAGAACTCACCACCAAAACGTGGCTGACTGCCCTGTTATGTGCGTTCCCGATGCAGAAGTCAACAGAGCCTTTATCGAGATGTACAACAAGCTCAAGGCAAATAGGAAAATCATCATCACGCCTATCATCAATCAACTGGTTACCCTCAAGAATCGCATATCAGCTCAATCTGTCGAATTCGCAGAACTCGATAGACAAATCATGCTTATCAACGACCAGTTGGCACTTATCGCTGACCTCAAACAGAAGCAGATGATTGATGAGGAAACATTCCGCCGTAAGAGCAACGAATTGAATAACTCCATGAGCAGCCTACGTTCCAAGCGTAGGCTGTTTCTTAATAACAGCCAAGCGGATCAAGCCATTGCAAACATGAAACGCTTGGCTTCAATTATCGATAAAGGCCCCGACAAGATAGATGAGCTCGACGAAGAACTCTTCGACAGCCTTGTCGAGGATATCATAGTCGATACAAGCGATGAAATCAAATTCAAATTAATCGGTGGACTTGTACTCAAGGAAACCATAGAAAGGACGAAAAGATGAAAAAGCGAACCATGCCATACGGTTACGAGATCCGAAACGGAGAAATAACCGTAGACAAGAAAGCCGCCAAAATCATCGAAGAAATCTTCACCTCATACCTCAATGGAATGTCCTTCGGGAACATAGCGGATGAGATGACGTGCAGAGGAATCGATTACTACGACGGCAAAACCCAATGGAACAAGCTGATGGTAAAACGAATCCTCGAATGCAGATTCTACTTGGGCACGAACAAGTACCCGAAAATCATCTCAAACGAGCAATTCGAGTCCACAGCAATGCTGATAGCCGCAAAATACGGCGGTTACAACAAGGATCCAAGAGCAACCATACTCAAGAAAAGAACCTTCTGTCAGGAATGCGGAGAACGTATCATACGAGATATCCAATCCTCAAGATACCATAAATGGTACTGCGGTGGATGCCTCAACACCCAACTCCGAGAGGAACGGTTCTATGAAAGAATCCTATCGGCACTCAACGCAGTCATCCGCCACCCGGAACTGCTCGATGAGGTAGAGCCGAAGGATACATATGAGTCAGACTTCGAGGTAACCCAAAAAGCAAACGAACTGAATCATATGCTGAACAACAGCCCGAACATCAGCTTCGAGCAAACCTTCGGAGATATTATGAACCTCGCTGCCATGAAATACGAGCATTGCGAACTTGATATCACCGAAGAACTAACAGAAACCATCAAGCAAGACTTCCTCGGCCGAAGCGAGCTTGATGACATAAGCACAGAACTCCTTGAAAGAACTGTGTCCCACGTAACCATCGACAAAGCAGGTAAGGTGGCGGTACACTTCATCAACGGAGCTGTAGTCAGAGTGGAAGGAGAAACATAATGATTATTCGAAAAATCGAACCAACGAAACCCAACCCTTCGGTCATCCAACCAGTCAAGCGCTTACTGCGAGTTGCAGCCTACTGCCGAGTATCGACAGAGATGGATGAGCAAGCAAACAGTTACGAATCCCAGATCGAGCATTACACCGCCGAAATTGCCAAGCACCCCGATTGGATCAACGCAGGTATCTTCGCAGATAAAGGCATCACGGGTACGATGGCAAAGAAACGCCCGGAATTCCTCAAGATGATTAAGAAATGCAGACAGAAGAAAATCGACCTCATCCTTGTAAAAAGCATCTCAAGATTCTCAAGAAACACGGTCGACTGCCTTGAATATATCCGTGAGCTGAAAGCACTCGGAATCGGAGTCATCTTCGAAAAGGAAAACATCAATACACTGACCGAAACAAGTGAAGCCATGATAACCATCATGGGATACTTCGCACAGGCAGAATCCGAATCCATCAGCAAAAACGTAACATGGGGTGTACGCCACGCATTCTCCGAGGGGAAGGTCACCTTCACCTGCGATATCTACGGATACGAGAGAGTGTACAATCCCGAAACCAAGAAGCAAGACATTCTCAAGGTCAAAGAGGACGAAGCAAAGGTAATACGCACTATCTTCGAAAGGTACTACGCAGGTGATAGTCTGTCGGCAATCTGTGCATATCTGAACGAGAACCAAATACCCACCCCAAGCCAAAAGAACACAAAATGGTATCCTGCAGTCCTGCAGGTAATCCTCCGAAACGAAAAATACAAGGGAGATGTCCTCACGCAAAAAACCTATTGTTCTGACCTCCTCACACACAAGCGAGTAAAGAACAATGGCGAGGTTATCCAACACTATCTCCAAGGCCATCACGAAGCTATCGTGGATCGTGAACTGTTCGACAGAGTACAAGTGGAATATGCCAAGCGTAACGCCAAAAAGGTAACCTTGCCCGGCATCGATGAAGCTCCCAAGAAAAGCCGATACAGTAGCAAATACGCACTCACGGACATCCTCGTCTGCGGTCACTGTGGTTCACCCTACAGAAGATGTGTGTGGACTCACCATGGACAAAGGAAGGTGGTATGGAGATGCATTACCCGAATGGACTACGGTAAAAGCAAGTGTGACGGCTCTTTCACCATCGAGGAAGAAGGTCTTCATAGAGCAATCCTTGATGCCATCTCTGATCTGTCAAGCAGAAAGGAAGAACTGAAGGACGAACTGAAAGCGGCACTCGCTACAACCCTCCTCGATACAGGCGCGGATATGTGCATTACCTCCCTTGAACAGCAAATCAAGGAGCAAGAAAATGACTTGATGAGAGTGATACGAGTCACCGCCGAAAGAGGTAACAAGACCGAATTTGAAACCGAATTCAAACGAATCTCCGATAACATCAAGGATCTCAAGCAACTGCTCGAAGTCGAAAAAACCAAAATCAGACCGAAACTTGACATCGAATCTCGACTCGAAGCACTCTTCGCCAAAATCGATGAGGCAAGCGCCAACATTCAAGAGTTCAACAATCAAGTCATCCGTCAGCTCATAGCACAAATCCGCATCGATAACGCACATGAAATGACGATCATCCTTCACAACGGCTTCCGCACAACAGCCAAAATCTAACCCACAGTAATCAAAGAAAAGGCTAAAGCCCAAGGTGAGATACCCTTGGGCAAGTTCTTTTGGCGGCAAAGTCCGCCATACATAGAGATATTCTATGAATACTTATTTTTTTGGAGGTTCACTATGAACACAAATCAGATTAACAACAGAAAAGCAGCTCTCATCCAGTCCATCAAGAATGGCTTGCCCCTCGACTATTCGGTAGCCCCCGGAGAATTCCTTGCTCTCATTGCACATATGGATCCTGTGAATTTCAGTCGTGGTTTCGATATGCTTCTCCAGCAGACCAAAGCAGACGAAAGCGAGTTCTTTGGTTACCAATTCGAGAACGAATGCTATGAGGACAAGCTCGAAATGGTACGCAACACCTTGTATATGGATCCTGTACGCGCACAAATCAACAGATTCAAATACGAGAACGGACTCATTCCCGATGACGAGATTCTCGCCTTCGTGCTGTTCCTTATCGCAGACTCTGACCTCGTAGCTTATGCAACCGAAAGCGGAGAGGTTGAATTCGATGACCTTGCCAACCTTATCAATCACATGGCAAACCGTGCGAAATTCCTCCTTATGTGTTTGCGTGACAATCGTTATGACATCCTCAATCTTGTCGTGCAGTACGCACGTAAGGAAAAGAGCGACCAAATCGACACTCTCTTCTGCTTCGATACCGTTGTGCCGGATGACGGTGGCGTTATCGGCTACTACAAAACTCTCACGGACAAGGACGCCTATTATGAAAAATTTGGCGATGGTTCTATCCCAGCGTTTGCAGGAAATGAACGCATGCGTGACCTCGGATTGTCCGATGAAGAAGACGATTACGACGAGGATGATAACTACGAGGACGAAGACGAGGATGAACTCAACGAGCCTCTCGTAGAGCGAGATTTTGAAGGTTAAAGCCTTCACCTGCGGTAACGCAGGTACATAGCGCACCTCCTCGCTATGTAGATTCATTTCATTTTCTCCTTAACCTTGCGGTGTGAAACTAAGAACCGCAAGGTACATAATTTTTGGTTTGTCCAAAGTAACCTCCTTTCTAAATTTTCAAGTGCCATCAGTTTCCCGATTTTTCTGATGGCATACATATCGTTTCCTCCTTGCGATATGTAATCCTCCTTTCTAACCTGCGGTGTGAAATTTAGAACCGCAGGTTTTTACATATCTGAAAGGAGATTTTTCAATGGAAAACGAAAGACGTATTAAAGAATTTAACCGAGAAAACAGGCCATTTTATATCGTCGATCACGATGACGGAACTTATTCTCTCTGCCTTCCGCTTGACCTGCTGAATGGGCAATACGCTGACTACTGTCAGACGGCATTCGACACCTATGCCAAGTCAATTGGCGAACCCACAAATACGCCCATTGGATTGAAAACGCACGGAAACGGTTACGAATGGGAAGCAGCCTTCCGACAGGCATTCAGAAACGATCCCAACATCGGACGTGTACTGTTCGATTGCGAAGCCGGAGGTTTCTTTTGCTCTTGTGATGACCTTGATATCCTCGAAGACTTCGGCATTCGCTTCAAAGATGTATGTGAGGATACAGATCGGTTCACCGAGGTGATTACCGAGGGCATTCAGTTCCAAGAAGCTTGGGAGAAGGAACAAGAGCAACTCGTGAAAACAGTGAAAGGCCAGCTCATGAAGCACCCAAGTGCAGTCTTTGAGATCAAGACACCGGACGGCGATATTCGTCTGTCACCCAACGATATCAAATTGCTTCTCTCTGGTGAAAAGAATACCGTCATAATCGATGGCTGTCATTACGCAGCCTTTGAACTGCTGGATCAGGAAGTCGTGGGGATGCAGACGGACATCTTCGATGACAGCCTCATCCGAATGAAGACAGGCGGTTACGAAGAACTCGATTTTGAGATGACGCTGTAACAAAGCCAAGGGTGACCTTGGCTATAATAATTGAACCTTGCAACTTCCTTTTGCAAATTGCGAAGCTTAACCATTATAAGATAAAAAGAATTTTTTTGAAACCTATTGAAATTTTTACAAAAAAGGTGTATAATATACTCACAACTGAACAAACGGGAGCTTGTATACAGGCTGAGAGGAAGGTGTGACCTTCGACCGAGAACCTGATTTGGATAATGCCAACGTAGGGATGCCTGATACGAGGATATTGGGAGGAACAACAGATTTTTTGGAGTTACCGAATCGGTAGCTCCTTTTTTGTTGCAATTTTTGTGGAGGTGTGAAATGGTAAAAGTAAACGGAGAACCCAAGGATATCGCAGGCAAGACGATTGCTGAGTATCTTGCGACAACCAACTACGATATGAAGCGGATCGCGACCGAGCTGAACGGCGACATCGTTCCGAAAGCTACTTACGCTGATACCGTATTGAAGGACGGCGATAGCATTGAGATCGTCAGCTTTGTGGGAGGTGGCTAAGTGATCCCAACAAAAGAAGAATGGATAAAGGCACTCACGGAACGCCACGGCAAGGAGCTGCAACAAGCCTTTTCATCGGCAACGGTTGCTATCTGCGGTCTTGGCGGTCTTGGATCGAATATCGCCATTCACCTCGCCCGTGCCGGAATCGGCAAGCTGATCCTCTGCGACTTTGACCGAGTGGACATTACAAATCTCCACCGTCAGCAATATAAGGCATCGCAGATCGGTATGTATAAAACCAATGCTCTTGCGGAGAATCTTCGAGAGATCAATCCGTATATTGAGCTTGAAGCACACACCGCGCGCATTACGGAAGAAAATGCCGTAACGCTTCTCTCTGATGCTGACGTCATCTGCGAAGCCTTTGACGATGCGGAATGCAAAGCAATGATCACGAATACCGTACTTTCCGAGATGCCCGACAAATATCTTGTTGCCGCTTCGGGAATGGCAGGAATGGGCGTGACCAATAGCATAAAGACAAGAAGAATTACGAGTAGGTTCTATCTTTGCGGGGATGAAACGAGTGAGGTATCAGACGGTATCGGCCTTGTGGCTCCCCGTGTCGCACTTTGTGCGGCGCATCAGGCACATACGGTGCTTCGTATTTTAGCGAAACAATTTGAAGTATAAAGAAAAGAGGAAAATACAATGAACAACGACAAACTGATCATCGGCGGTCACGAATTTAACTCCCGTTTCATTCTCGGCTCGGGTAAATATTCGATGAAGCTTATCGAAGCGGCGGTCAAGGATGCAGGCGCGGAGATCATCACTCTTGCGGTTCGCCGTGCAAACACCAAGGAACAGGAAAACATTCTCGACTACATTCCCGAAGGAATTACGCTCCTTCCCAACACCTCGGGGGCGAGAAATGCAGAAGAAGCTGTCCGCATTGCTCGCCTTGCTCGTGAGCTTGGCTGCGGTAATTTCGTAAAGATCGAAATTATGCGCGACTCCAAATATCTCCTTCCCGATAACGCAGAAACCGTTAAGGCAACCGAGATACTCGCAAACGAGGGCTTTGTAGTTATGCCGTATATGTACCCCGATCTGAACACCGCCCGTGACCTTGTAAACGCAGGTGCGGCAAGTGTTATGCCCTTGGCTTCTCCCATTGGCTCAAACAAAGGTCTTGCTACCAAGGAATTCATTCAGATACTCATTGACGAGATCGACCTGCCCATCATCGTAGATGCAGGTATCGGCAGACCTTCGCAGGCTTGCGAAGCAATGGAAATGGGTGGGGCGGCAATTATGGCGAACACCGCACTTGCAACCGCAGGCGACTTGCCCATGATGGCATCGGCATTCAAGCAGGCAATCGAGGCAGGTGGCAAAGCGTACCTTTCGGGACTTGGCAGAGTTCTCACTCGTGGAGCTTCCGCATCCGATCCCTTGACAGGCTTCCTCAGAGATTGAGGTGAGTAGAATGGAAAATCAATTCTTTGTAGATTCGGAACATCTGTCGCCCGAAGCACTTGCGAAAAAGCACCGTATCGAAAGCGATCCATCGAGCAGAAAGAACCATATGGAATATCTGCCCGGTATGGAGATCATTGAGTCGGACGTCTGTTCGCAGGTAATGTCGCAGATGAACTCTTATGATTACAGTAAATATACGGCAAGAGATGTTCGTGCAGCTCTTGAACATACGACCTGCTCCATCGAGGACTTCAAGGCACTTCTGTCGCCTGCGGCAGAGCCATTCCTTGAACAGATGGCAGAGAGAGCAAGACTTGAAACGAGTAAGCATTTCGGAAATACCGTCTATCTGTTCACGCCTCTTTATATTGCCAACTACTGTGAGAATTACTGTGTGTATTGCGGCTTTAACTGCTATAACCACATCAACCGAATGAAGCTCTCTATGGAACAAATAGAGAAGGAAATGAAGGTCATCGCAGATAGCGGAATGGAAGAAATCCTCATCCTTACGGGTGAGAGTCGTGCGCAAAGCAACGTGGAATACATCGGCGAAGCCTGCAAACTGGCGAGAAAGTATTTCAGAATGGTTGGGCTTGAGATCTATCCCGTAAACACCGACGAGTATAGATATCTCCACGAATGCGGTGCAGACTATGTAACCGTATTCCAAGAAACTTACGATACCGACAAATACGAACAGCTCCACTTGCTTGGTCACAAGCGTGTGTGGCCGTACCGTTTTGACGCACAGGAAAGAGCCTTGCGCGGAGGCATGAGAGGTGTTGCATTCTCGGCACTCCTTGGACTTTCCGACTTCCGAAAAGATGCTTTGGCAAGTGCTTTGCACGTTTACTATTTGCAGAGAAAATATCCCCATGCGGAGATGTCGCTGTCATGCCCTCGACTTCGCCCTATCATCAACAATGATAAGATAAATCCTCTCGACGTTCACGAAAAGCAGCTCTGTCAGATCATCTGCGCCTACCGTATTTTCCTTCCGTTCGTCGGCATCACCGTATCCTCTCGTGAGAGCGCGGAATTCCGTAACGGCATCGTAAAGATCGCCGCCACAAAGGTATCTGCAGGTGTTTCCACAGGCATCGGTGATCATGATAGCAAATACAACGGAAAAGAAACCGACGAGGTACAGGGCGACGAGCAGTTTGAGATTGACGATAACCGTAGCCTTGACAAGATGTATAAGGACATTGAGAGCGAAGGTCTTCAGCCCGTGCTGAACGATTATCTGTATGTGTAAGGAGAAGAACATGAAAAAGATTGATACAACACTATACTTTATAACCGACTCTACAGGATTTGAAGAAGCCGAATTCCTTCGCCGTGTGGAAGAAGCACTGGATGGCGGTGCTACGCTCCTTCAGCTCCGTGAAAAGAACAAATCTACGATGGAGTACATCGAGCTTGCGGAAAAGGTTCACGCTCTGACAAAGAAATACAACGTTCCGCTTATCATTGATGACCGTATTGATGTAGCATTGGCGGCAGGTGCGGAAGGTGTTCACCTCGGCAAAGAGGATATGCCGATTGCCACCGCAAGAAGAATCCTCGGCGATGACTTCATCATTGGAGCTACCGCAAAGACAGTTCCTTGGGCAACCGAAGCCTACGAGGGCGGTGCTGACTATCTCGGTGTCGGCGCGATCTACCCGACCACGACCAAGGTGAAAACCGTTCTCACCTCAACCGAAACGCTTGCGGATATTTGTAAAGCCGTTCCGATACCCGTCAACGCCATTGGCGGTCTTAACAAGAATAACATCGATGTTCTCGCAGGCATTCCCATCGCAGGCATCTGCGTTGTATCCGCTATTATGAAAGCCGAAAGTCCCAAGACCGCAACGGTGGAACTGAAAGCAAGAGCGAAGGAACTCGGAATCATATGATAAAAGGTGCAATATTTGATTTTGACGGCACGCTCGTCGATTCCATGTTTATATGGGATACCTTTGGCGAGGATTATTTGCGTACTCTCGGAAAAGAACCGAAGGAGAATCTGACCGAAACCTTCAAGACCTTCACCCTTGAACAAGCGGCGGAATATTACAGAGAGCATTACGGTGTAACTCTTTCTGTCGGAGAGATTGTAGACGGCGTGAATGATATGGTTGCCGCTATATATAGAACGAAGGTCACGCTCAAAGAAGGTGTGCTTGAATTCCTCCGTGATCTGCAAAGCCAAGGCGTGAAAATGTGCGTAGCGACCGTTACCGACAGACCTATTGTGGACGATGCACTTTGCAACCTTGGAATCCGTGATTTTTTTGCCGAGATATTCACCTGTGCAGAGGTCGGCTATAACAAAGAAACACCGCATATTTACAGGATGGCACTTGAAGCTCTCGGTACAAAAAAGAAAGAAACCGTTGTGTTTGAGGATGCGCTCCATGCATTGATGACGGCTAAGAATGACGGATTTCCCGTTGCCGCCGTGTACGATAAGCACGAAACAAGGCAGATCGAAATGCGAGCCGTGGCTGACTACTACATATCCGATTATGAGCGTTTCACTTGGAATAAAGCCATGAGAACCGCACTCACCATAGCCGGAAGCGATTCAAGCGGTGGCGCGGGTATTCAAGCGGATATCAAAACCATGACAATGAATGGCGTATATGCTATGAGTGCGATCACGGCACTTACAGCACAGAATACCGTCGGTGTCCGTTCCATTATGGAGTCAACACCCGAATTTTTGAGGGATCAGATTGATGCGGTATTTGAGGACATCTATCCCAATGCTGTAAAGATAGGAATGGTGTCATCGGCAGGGCTGATAGAGGTAATTGCCGAAAGACTCTCGTACTACACAGCAGAAAACATCGTGGTCGATCCCGTGATGGTCGCAACAAGCGGCTCCGAACTTATGAAATCAAGTGCAATATCCGCCTTGACAGAAAAGCTCCTTCCTCTCGCCACACTCGTCACTCCCAATATTCCCGAAGCCGAGGTTCTGTCGGGAAAAACGATTGCTGCAAAAGAAGATATGCTTTCGGTCGCCAAACACATTGGTGATAGCTACGGTTGCGCCGTCCTTCTCAAAGGAGGTCACAGCATCAATGATGCAAACGACCTTCTGTATGCAAACGGAGAATACAAGTGGTTCTGCGGTAAGCGTATCGACAATTCCAACACCCACGGAACAGGATGTACGCTCTCGTCTGCCATTGCTTCCAACCTCGCAAAGGGATACGACCTCGAAACCGCTATACAAAGAGCGAAAGAATACATATCCGGCGCACTTGCCGCAATGCTCGATCTCGGACAGGAATCAGGACCTATGAACCATGCGTTTTATTTGCAAGGTAAATACGCAAATACTTAATTACATAGATTCGTTTGCAAGCATGGAGCAGCACCCCGGAAGATAGCGGACAAGTGCAACTCCCATCATCGCCAAGGGATAAGTTGAAATAGTAGTAGACTTTCGAACCGTATGGTTTGGACATCTACTACTATTTCTATTTTTTGCCTTGTTTTTCAAGGATTTTCGGCTAATTACCCTGTATCTTCATTTGGACACAATTTGAAGATCCGCAAAAAACAAAGCAAAAAACTCGGAAAGCCTTACAAAATCAAACCTAAGTGTCCAATATTATTTAGACATTTCCTCCTCATACTGAGACGGACTTCTGTATTTTAGACGCGAGTGAGGTCGTTCGTTATTGTAATAATCGATATATTTTCCAATCGATTCCTTAAAATTCTTTTCAGAACTGTATTCTCTGCGATACAGTTCTTCTTTTTTTAGAGTAGAATAGAAACTTTCTTGAGGTGAATTGTCATACGGCGTTCCCTTTTGCGAAAAAGACTGTTTGACACCCAATGACAATAGATGTTTTCGAAATGTATTTGATGTATACGCAGTTCCTTGATCACTATGGAAGATCAAGCCCGATTTAGGATGCCTTGCTAAATAAGCTTGTTCAAATGTTGATTTGATTAGGCGCGTATTAGGCGTAGAAGAAATTTTGAATCCAACAATTTTCCTGGAATATAAATCCATAACCGTGCAGATGCTGTAATTCCGATGGTTGAATCTAAAAAACGTGACATCCCCCACCCATACTTCATTTGGGGCTTGAGGATTAAACTCTCGCTTGACCAAATTTTCCTTTTTTCGAAGTTCGCGCTTTTCTTGGTCGTACCACTCTTTAGAGTTTCGCCTGATGCTTTGTAGCCCCAATTCTGCCATCAGTTCTGAGACCATTTCTTTTGATGTTCGATAGCCTCTTTGTTTTAAAATAGAATTAAGTGTTTTCGCACCAAAATTTTGCCGGTGATCATGATAGGCTTCCAATATCGCTTGCTTGATTTCCGCGCGGTGTTGTGTATAATAATTATTCTCTCCCTTATTACGTACAATGTGATCGTAAAAGGTAGCTTTGGATACCTTCAAGGTCTCACAGATATATTTAGCTGGATATTTATCGGCAATTTTCTTGATCTCGCGCAATTTTTCTGATAAAGGTGAATGTGGAGTACAACTTACAGATTGTAGAATTTCCAGTTCGATTTGAATTTTTTCGGTTTTTCGTTGCAAAGCACGATAATCCTGTAAAGAAACTGAACTGTTTTCTTTTTCGGCAATTGCTTGGCGATGCTGTTTGACCCAGTAATAAACTGTACTACGTGGGACACTATATTCCCGAGAGAGGATGGTGGTTGATTTTCCGTTAAGATACGCTTGAACAACGATTTGTTTTTCTTCTGTTGTGTAATTCTTCTTCATAGAGATTCCTCCATATCTTTCTATAATGTTAAAGCCGCAACTTGCTATTGCAATTTGCAAAGCTTAACTATTATAACATGCACAGAATATTTTTTTACAGAAACCTATTGCATTTTTTTCCAAAAAGGTGTATAATATACTCACAACTGAACAAACGGGAGCTTGTATACAGGCTGAGAGGAAGGTGTGACCTTCGACCGAGAACCTGATTTGGATAATGCCAACGTAGGGATGCCTGAT
>JBGVQK010000071.1:0-22528 GCA_045127455.1 Eubacteriales bacterium | reverse complement strand
AACGAGCGACGGCAGATCGGAGCCTGCGAGGTAAGAAAGACCTTCGCTCTTGAGCGCAATTCCGGGGCTGGAGGAAGATGTCATAACGCGGTATCCTGCGGATGCTACGCCATAGACCATATTGATAGCCGCGATCTCACTCTCGGCTTGCAGGAAGGTGCCACCAATCTTGGGCATCTTTTTTGCCATATATGCCGCGATCTCGGTGTGAGGAGTGATAGGATAGCCAAAATAATGTCTGCAGCCTGCGTGAATAGCTGCTTCGGCAATGGCTTCATTGCCCTTCATCAATACTTTATCTGCCATTTTGATCACCTCTCAACAGTAATAATGCAATCGGGACACATCGTAGCACAGAATGCACAACCGATGCAAGCATCGGGATTTTCTGCCTCTACGGGGTGATGCCCTTTTTTGTTGATCTTATCGGGTGCTAAACGAAGCACTTTTTTGGGGCAAGCGTCTACACATAGACCGCAGCCCTTGCATTTATCGGTCAAAAAAGTTAATTTTGCCATTTTTATGTACTCCTTTGCTATGGTTTAAAACAATTATTGTATCTTTTTTTGCAGCTTGAGCGGAAAAAGATTTGGGATCTTATCCTTCAGCTCATTTTGCAATCTTTCGTCTACTGTGGTCATAACAACGGGCAAACCTGACATAGCCGCCACTTGTTCGGCATAGCGCAAGGATGCAAGAACGTCCTCTTTTGTTGTCTCAACTCCAAGATTAGAGTTGTTTATCAGCGCCGTAAAGCGAATACCGCCTGCATACTCGATCTCGCGCATAACCTCAACAGTCGATGCTGCGTCTCTCGTTAAGGGACGATAGCAGTTGATCACCATCAGCATTTCGTAATCATCCTCGGCAAGAATTGCAGGAGCAAGTCTACCGAGAACCAAGGCTCCGCGATCGTCTCCGCCAACGTCGATGACCGCTCGCATTTGCTTGTCATCGGTGAGGGCGTAAAGATCGGGCGGAAGTGCGGGGATATCGACGTTACTGTTTGCATAGTTGGAGCAAATAAGTCGAATGCCCGCCTCATCCAGCTCTGCGGCACTATCCTTGGAACGAAAATACGGATTGACGATATCAAGGTCGGCAAGCGCTACCACAGGGTATTCCTTCTTGATCTCTTGTGCCAAATTGACAGCGATGTTGGTTTTGCCGCTACCGTAGTGACCGCACAGCAACAAAACGCGTTTGTTCATCATAGTTTATTCCTCTGAATTTTTCCGCTCGTGGTCTTGGGCAATTCATCGCGGAAGACAACAAGTCGGGGGTATTTATAGGGAGCTGTATGCTCCTTAACGTAGTTCTGAATTTCTTTTTTAAGCTCTTCGGTAGGTTCTGTGCCCTTTGTAAGAACAATAGAAGCCTTGACGATCTGCCCTCTAACCTCATCGGGAGCGGCAGAAACACCGCACTCGAGAACGTAAGGCAGCTCCATAATAACGCTTTCGATCTCAAAGGGACCTATGCGGTAGCCCGAGGATTTGATAACGTCATCGGCACGACCAACGTACCAATAAAAGCCGTCTTCATCGCACCAGGCAACGTCGCCGGTGTGGTAGTAACCGTCGTGCCAAACCTCTGCGGTCTTTTCCTCGTCACCGTAGTAGCCGGTAAAGAGTCCGCAGGGTGCACCGTTCTTAACGTTTACAACGATCTCGCCGCTTTCACCAACAGAGACGGGATTGCCGTCGGCATCAACGAGAGAAACGTCATAAATAGGTGCGGGCTTACCCATAGAGCCGATCTTGTGCGATTCTCCGATCAAATTTCCGATGATCATTGTGCTCTCGGTCTGTCCAAATCCTTCGAGAATTTGCAATCCCGTTGCTTTTTCAAATTGACGGTAGACCTCTGGGTTAAGTGCCTCACCCGCAGTGGTCATATGCTTAATCGACGAGAGATCGTATTTGGAAATATCCTGCTTGATCATCATGCGCAGCATTGTGGGAGGTGCGCAGAAGGTTGTAATATTGTATTTTGCAAACATAGGCAGAATTTCGGAAGCGTCGAAGCGGTCAAAGTCATAAACAAAGGTTGCCGCCTCACACAGCCATTGACCGTAAAGTTTGCCCCACATTGCCTTTGCCCAGCCCGTATCCGAGATGGTAAAGTGCAAGCCGTTGGGATCGACATTGTGCCAATATTTTGCGGTGTGGAAGTGTCCGAGCGCATATTTGTAATTGTGTGCTGCAATTTTGGGGTACCCTGTGGTTCCCGATGTAAAGAACATTAGCATCAAATCGTCGCCGCCCGGAGCATCCTCGCCACGGTTGTAGTGAGAGCTGTAAAGTGGATATTCCTCGTCAAAGGTTCTCCAGCCTTCTCTTTTGCCGTTTACAATCAGGAAATTCTTGAGCTCGGGACAAGTTTTTGCGGCAAGCTCAATTTGGTTTGCCGTATTACCGTCAGCAGTACAAAGAACGGTATTGATACCTGCGGCTTGGAAACGGTATTCAAAATCGTGCTCTTGCAGCTGATTGGGTGCGGGAATGGCAATGGCGCCGAGCTTGTTGAGACCGAGCATTGCAAACCAGAACTGATAATGGCGCTTGAGAACAAGCATTACACGGTCGCCCTTTTTAATGCCAAGCGATTTGAAGTAGTTTGCACATTGTGCCGAAGCCTTTTTGATATCCTTGAAGGTAAATCTGCGCTCGGTCTTATCCTGCGAAATGTGAAGCATAGCCAGCTTTTGCGGCTCCTTATCGGCAAGAGCATCAACCAGATCGAAAGCAAAATTGAAGTTTTCGGTGTTTTTGAATTGAATGGACGTGGGAGTGCCGTTTTCGTTTTCGACAACGTCGATAAACTTTTGATAAATGCGCTCCTTTGTATCCTTGGTGGGGACCGCGGTTCCCTTGATCAGCTTTGCGGGAGTTAGCTCGGGGATGGGCTCGCCCGTGGGGTTAAGAACGATTGCATAGAATTCGCAATCCTGACCGCCAACTGCAATCATTCCGTGCGGTGCGCTACTGTCGTAATAAATACTGTCGCCTGCACGCAAAATTTCTTTATGCGAACCAACCTGAACCATCAGGCTACCCGAAATAACAATGTCGATCTCCTGACCTGCGTGAGTGGTTAACTCAATATCCTTGCGAAGCGCCTCTTCGCTAAATTCACTGCGAACGTACAAGGGCTCTGCAATACGGTTTTGGAACGCGTAAGCCAGATTGTAATAGGTCATGCCGTGCGCCTGCTCGATGCGTTGTCCCGCACCGTTGCGCGTGACCGTATAGGATTTGAGCTTGGGGCTGACACCGTCAATGATGTCGGTGACGTTGACGCCAAAAGCAAGTGCACAACGGTAGATAAAGGCGAAGTTCAGGTCGCTTTGACCGTTTTCACACGCCAAGTATTCCTCTACCGGAACGTCTGTTTTTGCCGCCATCTCTTCGGGAGTATAGCGTGTGATCTCACGCAACTCGCGAATACGCTCTGCCATTTCTCGGATCTTAAAATCCAATCCGCTCATTTGCTTCATTCTTTCTCTCTCCGTTTCTTACCCGGTAACAAGAAATGCACTCGTCCCAGGTGAAAATAACCTTGAGACGAGTGCATAAACACCCGCGGTACCACTCAAATTGCGACAACGTCGCCACTCTTGGAGCCTGACAGCTCCTATGCCTTTACGCAGCAATCACGGAAGGGGTCTAATGGAGCGCACGCTCGTTCTTCCCTTCGGCTCGGAAGCTACAAATACCGACTTCGCCTTATGGCTTGCACCACCCGCCATTTCTCTGCAAAGACTGCCGTCGGCACCCTCTTCGTCAGTGCCTTTCTAAATTATTAAAATTGTAACACAATCAGGGTTATTTGTCAATAGGTTTTGGAATTTTTCCAACTATTTGTTACAAAATATTTTATTATAGCTTATTACGTTGGATCTTGCCGCTGATGGTTTTGGGAAGCTCATCGCGGAAGACAACGATACGCGGATATTTGTAAGGTGCTGTGTGCTCCTTAACGTAGTTTTGAATTTCTTTTTTGAGTTCTTCTGTAGGCTCGGTTCCCTTTGTGAGAACGATGGAGGCTTTAACGACTTGACCTCTGACCTCATCGGGAGCAGCGGAAACGCCACACTCAAGAACGTAAGGCAGCTCCATGATAACGCTTTCGATCTCAAAGGGACCGATGCGGTAACCGGAGGATTTGATTACGTCGTCTACGCGACCAACGTACCAATAGAAGCCGTCCTCATCTCGCCAAGCAGTGTCACCGGTGTGGTACATACCGTCGTGCCAAACCTCTGCGGTCTTTTCTTCATTGCGATAGTAGCCTGCAAAGAGTCCGCAAGGCACCTTTTTATCGGTGCGAACAACGATCTCACCTGTTTCACCATCGGCAACGGGATTGCCGTCGGGATCAACGATATCAACGTCATAAAGCGGAATGGGCTTGCCCATAGAGCCAAGCTTGTGCGTGCCACCAATCAGGTTTGCGATCGTCAGCGTCAGCTCTGTCTGTCCGAAGCCTTCCATAATTTGCAGTCCCGTAGCCTTTTCAAACTGACGGTAGACCTCGGGATTGAGTGCTTCACCCGCAGTTGTCATATGCTTGATGGAAGAAAGATCATATTGAGAGATATCCTCTTTGATCATCATGCGCAGCATTGTGGGAGGCGCGCAGAAGGTTGTGATGTTGTATTTGGCGAACATCGGCAGAATATCTGCAGCCGAGAAGCGATCGAAATCGTAGGTAAAGACAGCGCCCTCGCACAACCATTGACCATAGAGCTTGCCCCAAAGAGCTTTGCCCCAGCCTGTTTCGGAGATGGTGAAGTGCAGACTGCCGTCACTTACACCGTGCCAATGCTTGGCGGTGACAAAGTGACCGAGGGGATATTTATAGGTGTGTGCGGCAATCTTGGGATATCCAGTTGTTCCCGACGTAAAGAACATCAGCATCAAGTCATCGCCGCAAGGTGTTTCTTCGGTGCGGTAGAAATGCGCGCTGAAGAGTTCGAATTCCTCGTCAAAGTCTTTCCAGCCGTCGCGCTTGCCGCCAACGAGTACCTTTGTTTTGAGCATTGGGCACTTCTCTTGTGCAAGATCGACCTGGCGTGCTACATCTCCATCGGCAGTGCAAATGATGGCACTGACCTCGGCAGCCTCAAAGCGATATTCAAAGTCATGTGCCTGGAGCTGATTGGTTGCGGGAATAACGATCGCGCCTAATTTATGCAGGCCGAGAATTGCAAACCAGAACTGATAGTGGCGCTTGAGAACAAGCATTACGCGGTCGCCCTTTTTAATGCCGAGAGACTTGAAATAGTTAGCACATTGTGCCGACTTTCTCTTCATATCGTTAAAGGTAAAGCGACGTTCGGTTTTGTCGTTTGAAACGTGAATCATTGCAAGCTTTTCGGGATCCTTTTGCGCGATTGCATCCACAACGTCAAATCCAAAGTTAAATTGATCCTCGTTATGGAAATCAATAGATTGGAGCAATCCGTTTTCGTCCTCAACCGTGGAAATAAAATGATCGCAAACAAGCTCTTTTTGGGGTGCACGCATCGGAATCAAGGTGTCTCTGATAACATCCTCTTTTTCGTCTTCACCGGACATAACGACTGCCACAAACAAGCAATCCTCACCGCCGATGGCGATCATACCGTGAGGAGTGGAGCTGTTGTAATAGATGCTGTCGCCCTCTTCGAGGTACTCAACGTTATCGCCTACCTGAACCTTGAGCTTGCCCTTGAGCACCATATCGAACTCCTGACCGGAGTGCTTGGTGAGGTGGATCGGACGGTTTTGCAGGTCGGGATTATATTCATAGCGAACCCAATAAGGCTCTGCCAGCTTTTTACGGAACATAGGTGCGAGGTTGGAAATCTCAATGCCATCCTCCTTTGCTGTTTGCTGTCCTTGGCCACGGCGTGTAACCGTATAGGACGAGAGGTGCGCGCTACGACCCTCGAGCAGATCGGTCATACCAATGCCAAACGCAAGCGAACATTTATATATAAACGTAAATGGGAAGTCGAGCTCGCCACTTTCGTATTTTAAATATTCTTCAACCGTTACCTCGGTCTTCTCTGCCATGGTTTCAACGCTGAAATCAAAGATCTCACGCATTTCGCGAATTCGAAGCGCAACCTCCTGCAAAGTGTTTGAAGATAGATTGGACATTTTGGTTTCCTCCTTTTTTAAAAAAATAAACACCCGTCTCAGTTCTTTGAGACGGGTGTGAAAATACACTCGCGGTACCACTCAAATTGCGACATTGTCGCCACTCTTGGAATCAAACAATTCCTATGCCTTGACGCAGCAATCACGGGAAACTCTACTTTGCAAAATACCTTTCGAGCATCCGGCTCAGAAGTGATGGGTCTTGAACAATTTTGTCATCGGTTCACACCTTATCCGACTCTCTGCAGACTCCCGTGTTCGACCTTCTTCGTCACAGCCTTTACTAAATTACGTGTAGTATACCACACAAAAAAGTGTTTGTCAATAGGTTTTAAAAACTTTTTTCAAAAAAATCAGTCGCAGTTTTCCCAGTTGTGGTAAACGTCCATAACGTCATCGTCTTCCTCGAGCTTTTCGATGAGAAGATTCATGAATTTGATGTCGTCCTCGTTATCGAGCGTAACGGAAGTGGAAGCCTGCTTGGTCTTTTCTGCCGAAAGGATCTCATAGCCTGCTGCCTCGAGGTCCTCCTGAATGTTGTAAACATCGTCGGGCTCGGTAGTGATGATGAAAACGTCTTCTTCTGCCTTGAAATCGGCAGCGCCTGCCTCAAGTGCTTGCTCCATCAGCTTATCCTCATCAATGTCGCCATCCTCGTTGTTGATAACGATCTCGCCAACGTCGGTAAAGAGGTAGCCTACGCAACCGGTCTGACCCATGTTGCCGTGATATTTGGAGAAGTAGGAACGCACGTTACCTGCGGTACGGTTGCGGTTATCGGTGGTTGCAGTTACCAAAACAGCAATACCTGCAGGTCCGTAACCCTCGTAGGAAACTTCCTCATAGTTCTCACCGCCGCCACCGAGTGCTTTTTTGATGCAGCGCTCGATGTTATCGTTGGGAACGTTGTTGGCTTTTGCCTTTTGGATCAGATCACGCAGCTTGGAGTTATTGTTGGGGTCTCCGCCGCCCTCTTTAACTGCGATGGTGATCTCCTTGCCGATTTTGGTAAAGATCTTACCCTTTGCGGCATCGGTCTTTTCTTTTTTGTGCTTGATATTCGCCCATTTGCTATGTCCGGACATAATGATTCATCCTTTCGATATATAGAAATAATTTTTGAAAACAAAATTGATTAAACCTTTTCTGTCTTGGAAAGACAAATGAGGTCGAATGCGTTACCAAGAACGATCTTGGTAGCCTCGGTAAGCTTTACGCGGGACGCGCGTACTGCAGGATCCTCGGCACCGAGAATGGTGCAGTTGTGATAGAAGCGGTTGAAAGCAGCTGCAACGTCGAGAATGAAACGCGTAATGTAGCTGGGTTCATAATCGGCAATTGCCGAGCAAACTCTCTCACCAAAGCGGCAAAGCGTTTTAACGAGTGCGGCTTCTTCTTCGGTCGTAATTTGGACAGGAGAATCTGCAATCTCACCGGCGCGATTCAATACCGAGCAAGCGCGTGCGTAGGTGTACTGCACGTAAGGACCCGTGTTGCCCTCAAAGCTGAGTGCTTCTTCAAGGCTGAAGTTGATATCCTTAATGCGGTTGTTTGTAAGATAATAGAAGACGATCGCGCCAACGCCAATGGCTTCGGCAACTGCTTCCTTGTTTTCAAGGTTGGGGTTCTTTTCTTCCATAATTCCCCTTACCTTATCAACTGCCGCTTCAAAAAGGTCTTTCAGAAGAACAACATTACCTGTTCTGGTAGCCAATTTGGCACCGTTGATGGATACAGTACCATAAGGAACATGAACAAGTTTATCATACCAGTCATAACCCATCAATTCAACAACCTTATACCACTGCTTAAAGTGAAGAATTTGCTGTGTACTTGTTACATAAATACATTTATCGAAATCATAGAGTTGTTTTCTATCGTAAGCAGCAGCTATATCACGGGTGGGATACAGAGAAGAACCGTCGCGCTTAAGGATCAGGCAAGGTGGCATTCCATATTCGCTCAAGTCGACCAAAGACGCTCCGTCGTCTATTTTGAGCAATCCCTGCTCTCTGAGTTTTTCAATTTGGGCGGGCATCTCCTCTGTGTAACTGCTCTCACCCTTGTAGCTGTCAAAGGTGATGCCGAGCTGTTGGTAAATCTTATCGTTTGCTTTAATAGAAAGCTTTACAAGCCACTTCCAAAGGGCAAGATTTTCTTCATCTCCCATTTCCATTTTGTGGAATTCTGCTCTTGCTTCGTCCGCAAGTGCGGGATCGGCAACTATGCCCATTTCCTCATTGCCGGAAATAGCATTGTTAATGCGTACATACAAATCCACCAACGCATCAACACCGCCGTTTTCTACTTCCTCTTTGTTTCCCCACTTTTTGTAAGCAACAATCAGTTTACCAAACTGTGTACCCCAGTCACCAATATAGTTGATACCTACACAACGGTAGCCTGCAAACTCGTGGAGCTTCTTGATAGAGTGACCAATTACGGTAGTTCCGAGATGGCCAATATGGAAGGGCTTTGCAAGGTTGGGCGAAGAATAATCCAAAACAACGGTTTTCCCTTTTCCAAAATCTTGTGCACCGTAATTTTCTTTTTTATCAAGGATTTCCGGAAGCACACTCTCTGCGAGATAGGTGTTGCTGATTTTAATATTTAGATATCCGTTAACGGCTTCAACGGTATCAATTGCGGAGTCGTTCAAAAGTTCCGTCAAGGTGGCAGCAATCTGCACGGGAGAACGGCGCAAGGTTTTGCTGAGCTTGAAGCAAGGAAAAGCCAAATCACCCATATTGCTATCGGGCGGATACTCAAGCATAGCGGCAACGTCTTGTGCATTCAATTGTGCCTCTGCATTGATTGCAAGAACGGCAGTAGCGATTTTTTCGGCAATGCGTAACTTAATGGTTTGCATAGAAAGTCCTTTCTATTTTTAGTCAACTATAATATTTTACAACAGTTTTTATTTAATTTCAAGTGGTAAAAGAATCATTTTGCGGTTAAATCGGCAGTTTTTGCACGCAAAAACGCTAAAAGAGCTTCGCGAGGGAGCAAAAGCTGTGCACCTCGTGTTCCCGAGCTGACCGTAATGCGCTCAAATTGTAAGGCACTTTCGTGAATATAGGTAGGAAACGCCTTTTTCATTCCGATTGGCGAAACGCCACCGCGAATGTAGCCCGTGAGTGCTAAAAGATCCTTAACATGGAACATTTCAATTTTTTTGTTCCCCGTGATGCTCGCAGCACGGCGAAGATCAATCTCCTCACAAACGGGAATACAAAAGACCAAGGGTCCTGTTTTGTCTCCCTTTGCCACAAGTGTTTTAAACATCTTTTCGGGCGGAAAACCGAGTTGCTCGGCAATGTGCATACCCGAAAGGTCGTTTTCATCAACCTCGTATTCGAGCACCTCGTAAGGGATTTTTGCGGCATCAAGACGCCGCATAGCGTTTGTTTTTTGCATAATTATCTGTATTCCTCAATCATTTCGCGTGCGGCATTTCTTTGCGCCTCGGTAGGCTCAATGCTACCAAGAATACGCGCGATCTCGTCTACGCGTTCGTCGGTGTCGAGAAGCAGGACGTCAGTTTCGGCTCTGCCGTCGCGCTCGTGCTTTGTAATGCGGTAATGGTTATCGGCAAGCGAGGCAATTTGCGCAGAGTGCGTAACGCAAAGCACTTGTGTGCCAGTCTTTGCCGTCTCTTTGAGCTTAATACCGATCTTGCGCGAGGTCTTGCCCGATACGCCTGTGTCGATCTCATCGAAAATGACGGTATCAACACCATCATGGTCGTTGAGAACCGAGCGGAGCGCAAGCATAATGCGGGAAAGCTCACCACCTGACGCGATTTTGGAAAGCGGCAGAAGCGGCTCGCCCGGGTTGGTGGCAATCAAAAATTCGATATCGTCACCACCATGCTCACAAAGTTCGCAGGGGTTGATAGCGATCTCAAAGCGTACCTTTGGCATATCCAGAAACGAAAGCGATTCGGTAACCTCTGCTACGATTGCTTTTGCGGCTTCTTTGCGTTTTTGACGCAAAGCTGCGGCATATTTTTCGGCGGTTTTTGTAAGCTTTTCTGCCTGCTTTTGCAGGACTGTAAGACGCTCATCCGAGGTTTGGAGTGCCTCGAGGCGCTCGGCGGCATTTTGACGAAACGCAAGAACTGCTGCAACGTCAGCGCCGTATTTGCGCTTGAGCTTTGCAATACCTTCAAGGCGACCTTCAATGCGGTCGATGCGCGCGGTTGGATCCTCGCGGTCATCGTCCATATAAGTACGCACGGTTTCGGCAACGTCTTCAATTTCGGATGCGGCAAATGAAAGGCGCGCACAAAGATCGTCTGTTCCATCAACAAGACCGTCGAGGGATGCCAAAACGGTTTCGGCACGACGAAGAACGTCATACGCATTCCCCTTTTCGGAATCTCGTAACAGTCGGCAGATCATAGCCGTTTGCTTGTTGATGCGCTCAAGGTTGGAAAGGCGGTCGCGCTCCTTCAAAAGGACTTCCTCTTCCCCATCCTTAAGCTTCAAGGAATCAATATCTTCAATTTGGTATTTGAGCATTTCACAAAGGCGCAATTTTTCGGCACTGTCTTGCGAAAGCATCTGCACCTCTTTGCGGCATTTTTTAAGTTCCTCAAAAGCGGCTTTGTAATCAGCAAGCGCATTCTTTGAGGTTCCGTAAGCATCAAGAAGCTCACGGTGACGGCTCTTTTGCAAAAGGTTTTGGCTATCTGCCTGCCCTTGTATGCTGATAAGGAGCCGCGCGATCTCCTTTTGCATAGCCTGCGTGATCACACGCCCGTTGAGGCGCGTTTGCGAGCGACCGTCAGTGGTAATGGTGCGCGAAAGCATGACCGATGCATCCTCAACCTCGAAGCCCATTTCACGAATGTAAAGGATCACGGAATCGGTCAGCTCCTCAAATACGGCGCTCACCGTGGCTTTTTCCTCACCCGTACGGATGATCTCGCGCGTAGCGCGATTACCAAGAAGCAGATTGATGCTATCAACGATCATAGATTTACCCGCTCCTGTTTCACCCGTTAAGGCAGAAAAGCCTCTTCCAAGGTCGAGGTCGGCTTTGCGAATGACCGCAATGTTTTCGATATGTAATGACGTTAACATTTTTGCAAATTATTTGATCATATCGTGGAAGCGGTTTGCAATGTGACGTGCAACCTCTTCGCTGCGAGAAACAAGCAAAATGGTATCATCACCCGCAACGCAGCCCAAAATGCCGTCCAGATGCATAGAATCAATACCAACGGCAAGCGCGTTTGCAAGTCCTGCGTGCGTTTTAAGAACAACGATATTGCAGGCGTAATCAATGCTGATAAGGGCATCGATCAGTGCGGAGTTAAACTTCATATTGTTGATGGCGGGCGCTTGCTTGGGGAGTACGTAACGGTAGGTTCCCTTACCCGTTGTCATTTTTGAAATTTTGAGCTCGCGAATATCACGCGAAACGGTTGCTTGCGTAACCTCAAAGCCACTCTCGCGCAAACGATCGATCAGCTCATCCTGTGTATCTATCTCGTATTTGGAGATCAGCTCCAGCATTTTTTCTTGGCGAAGTCTTTTCATAACTGTCCTCCTTAATCCATCTGCGTCGATCTCATTTTGACACGCAGATTGTTATAAAAGCTGCAAGGAGTCAGACGAATGAGATTGGTTTTGAGATCGGATTTTGTAATGCGAACCGTTTGATTACGGTAAAGTTCAAAATTCATACGGCCGTCAACGGTCAAGTAAAGCATCTTTTCACGCGCGCACACGTTGCGAACCTCGAGCACGGTGTTATCTGAAAAGATCAACGGGCGTGCACCAAACGAGTGTGGGCAAATGGGAGTAACGCAAACGCAAGGCACTGCAGGGTCGACTACTGCACCGCCCGCAGACATAGAATAAGCAGTGGAGCCCGTAGGAGTTGCGATAATGAGACCGTCGGCGCGATAGTTTGCCACGTGCTTGCCACCTTGCAAAAGCTCAAGATCAACTATGCGGGAAACGGAACCATTGGAAATGACGGCATCGTTGAGCGCATAGCAAAAGGATTTAAGCTCATTTCCCGAAAACAGCTCCACACGCAGCATAGAACGGCGATCAAGCGTATAGCCGCCCGTAAAGAGCGCGTCAAGACCGTCAAGGCCCGACATTTCAAGCTCTGCCATATAGCCGAGTCTGCCAAGGTTGATGCCAAGAATGGGCGTGCCGCGATTTGCCGCGCGACGTGCCACCTCAAGAATGGTTCCGTCGCCGCCCAAAACGATGATGATATCGGCCTCGGAATAAACCGCCTCAAGCGGCATATAAACAAACTCATTGCGATGCTTGCCAACGCGCATCAATTTTTCCTTGTTGAAAGCGGCTACGAGAATGCGGCAATCCTTTCCAATCAGACGGTCTGCCACAATCGCGGCGGCATTTGCCTTTTCGGGAATATTAAAATTGGTGATCAATGCAATTTTTAGCACTGTTATCGCCTCCTCTGAACTTACATAGTTGTTACTTCAAAAATTTGTTTGTCAGTCAGCATTTCATGCCCGTCCTTGCGCACGAGATGCAATAAAAATTCACGGTTGCCGTCGCCCCCCTCAATGGGTGACGGAATGAGTGCTACCGGATAAAGACCTACCCCTTCGGCACAGGTGCATACACGCTTGATGGCATCTGCATGCGCGGCCTTTTCGCGCACGATGCCACCCTTGCCGATCATAGCTCTCCCCACCTCAAACTGCGGCTTGACAAGACAAACTGCCTCGCCCACCTCGGTTAACAATGCGGGAAATTGCGGAATAATATAGGTCGCGGAAATAAAAGATACGTCCATTGCGATAATGTCAACGCGCACGTTCTCGATATGCTCGGGAAGAAGATTGCGCGCATTCATTTTTTCGATGGAAACGACTGCGGGATCAGCAAGCAAGCGAGCATCCAACTGCCCCACTCCTGCATCAACGGCATAAACCTTTTTGGCACCGCGCTGCAAAAGGCAATCGGTAAAGCCGCCCGTTGAGGCGCCCACGTCAAGTGCTACCTTGCCGCGCACGTCGATTGCAAAGGCATTCAAAGCTGCTTCCAGCTTCAGTCCTCCTCGGCCTACGTAGCGCACCTCATCGCTTTCTTCTATGTGAACGGTGTGCTCCCCATCAAGAATTTGTTGCGATGCTTTTTTGACGATGCTGCCATCAACCGAGACCTTGCCTTCCTCGATCAAAACCTGCGCCTTTTTGCGACTCGAAACGTATCCGCCTTCGGTTAAAAATAGGTCTGCTCTCATAAAAGCGATACGCCAAATGCGGGAACAAAGGAGAGCGCCAGCGCTGCTACCATACCCGTAAGGAATCCAAAAACGACTTGTAGGGGCGTGTGACCGATGAGCTCCTTAAATCTGGTGTCAAAAGTGTTGTTATCGGACTTAAAAAGCTCTTCGATGATAATGTTAAGTGCACGAGACTGCTTACCAGTCTCACGGCGTACGCCGGTTGCATCGATCATAACGATGATCGCAAGAACCACCGAAATAGCAAAGATCGCGGAATCAAACCCCTCTCCAATAGCGCAGGACGTGCAAAGTGCCGCAACGGTTGCTGTGTGCGAACTGGGCATACCACCGGTTCCGAAAAGCATGGTTTTGAATGAAAATTTTTGCTCTTTGAAAAAGCCCGTAAAGATTTTGAGGAACTGTGCCAAAAGCCATGCTGCCATGGCCGAGATAAGGTAGTAGTTCGTAATTAAATCTTGCATTCTGATTTTCCTTCTCTTTCTTTATTTGTCACGTACAAGGAGCCACTCTGCCAGAGAGACGAGCGCGTCGGAATCGGGATACTTTTTGATTGCTGTAACAGCCTCTCGCGTTAGCTGCTCAGCGTAAAAACGCGCTTCCTCAACAGTATAAAAATTGAGGAACGTATTTTTATTGCGTTTTTTGTCTGTGCCAACGCTTTTGCCAAGCTGCTCCCGGGTTGCGGTGGCATCAAGAATATCATCAATGATCTGGAAAACCAGACCAATGTTTTCGGAGTATGTGACAACGTCTATCATAGCAGGATCGTCAAAGCGCACGCCTGCCGCAAGCGAGCCAAGAACGCAGGAAGCACCGATGAGTGCCCCCGTTTTAAGGGAGTGCATTTTTAGCAAGGATTCAAGATCCATTTCTCTTCCCTCGCCCTCAACGTCCATAACCTGACCGCCGATCATCCCGTAGCGACCTGCACAGCCTGCAAGGTACGCCACAGCCATAGCTGAGATCTCAGGCCCCGCTTCTACATTGGTTGCAGCCGCTTCAAAAGCGCCTGTCAGGAGTGCATCTCCTGCAAGAAGTGCCATTCCCTCGCCGAACACCTTGTGGTTGCAGGGTTTGCCGCGACGAAGCTCGTCGTCATCCATGCAAGGAAGATCGTCGTGAATGAGAGAATAGGTATGGATCATTTCAACAGCACAGGCAAACGGCAATGCAGCCGCTTCATCACCGCCAAACAAACGGCAAAACTCGATTGCAAGCATTGGACGAATACGCTTGCCGCCTGCAAAAAGGCTGTACCGCTCGGAATCCAACAAAACCTGCAGATCAGGGTCATCCGTATAGTATTTGCGGAGTGCATCCTCGGTGAGCACCGCATTGCGATGCATCAAAAGCTCCAAAGCCTCGTTTATCATGCCTTTTCACCCTTGCTTTCAAAGTCTGCAAGGGCAATGCCCTCTTCGCTCATTTGCAAAACCTTTACGCTTTGCTCTGCCGACTCCAATTTTTGAGTGCAAAGGCGAATGAGCGAAACGCCCTCTTCGTAAAGTTTGAGAGATTCATCAAGTCCCTCGGTGCCCGATTCAAGAAGTCGTGTTATTTCCTCAAGGCGCTCCATAGCCGCCTCAAAGGTGATCGTTTTTTTCGTCATTGTGCAATATCCTTTCGTTGCGATACCGTTGCGCGAACAGAGCCGTCCGCCATACGAATATCCAGCGTGTCGTTATCGTTGATCTGCTTTACGCTTGTGATTGATTTTCCATCCTTGCTAACGGTTGCATATCCGCGCGCAAGAACGGACAAGGGATTGAGTGCTTGCAATTTTCCCACAAGTGATGCGGTTGTTTGCCTCTTTTGCAAAATTGTTTGTTCTACTGCCCGAGAGAGATCAGCCTCGCGCTCGTCTAAACGGATGCGGAAATGATCCAGCATCTGATCGGGGCGGCTGAACACCCGCGATTGTGCGATTTGATTTAGAATACGCGTCTCTTGCGCAATACGCTTTTGCATAGTTGCTTGCAAGCCCGATTGGGTGACAGCAAGGGAGCGCAAGATCTCATTTACATCGGGAACGGCGATCTCTGCCGCTGCCGACGGGGTGGGTGCACGACGGTCGGCTACAAAATCGCAAATGGTAAAATCGCTTTCGTGCCCGACTGCCGAAATAATGGGAACGGCGCAGGAAGCAACCGCTCGCGCCAAATATTCATCGTTAAAAGCCCAAAGATCTTCGGCAGATCCTCCGCCTCTACCGAGAATAATGACGTCAACGAGCCCTGTCATTGAGAAGAATTCCACACCCGAGATCAACTGCGCAGGAGCTTGCGCACCCTGCACTTCACTTGGATACAGAATCATTTCCGCCGCAGGAAAACGGCGCCCAAGAACATTGATGATATCGTGCACAGCCGCTCCCGAGGGTGAGGTGATGACACCGATCCTCCTCGGCATGGGTGGCAGCGGACGTTTACGGGCTTCGTCAAATAAGCCTTCTGCCGCAAGCTTTCGCTTAAGCTGCTCAAAGCGCATAGCAAGCGAGCCCGCACCGTCGGGTTGCATATCGTCTACGTAGAGCTGATACTGCCCACTTGTTTCATACACCGAAACGCGGCCGTGTGCGATCACACGCATTCCGTCCTCGGGCATAAACGTCATTCGCGAAAAATAAGAACGGAACATAACCGACTTCAATTGCCCTGCGTCATCCTTGAGGGTAAAGTAGGCGTGACCCGAGGAATAAAGCTTAAAGTTGGATATTTCACCGCGCACAAATACATTTGACAACACGCGGTCACCCTCAATGACCATTTTGAGATATTCGTTGAGCTGTGTGACAGACAGCGCTTGTCTTCCCTCTTGCATTGTGCGCTCCTTTCATCAGTTTTTGAGAAATTGCTTTTGGCAAAGCAGAGCAATTCCCGCTGCGTTATCTGCAGAGAATTGCGGTTCGGCAAAAAATGTGTTTTGGCGTTCGCCAAGACGGGATTGCAGATAGCGGTTGCTCATAACACCGCCTGCATAAACGATCGGCAAGGACAGGATGCGAGCATCCAGCACGTCTGTCATTGCTATAAGCGTGTCTGCAATAAACTGCTGCGTAAATGCGGCTACCAAAGATGCGTCGCCACTTTCTTCCCACAGTTTTTTTGCCATATTTTCAAGTCCCGAAAGATTGCAGTATCCGTCTTTTACGGAAATGCGGCACTTAGGAATCTTTTTTTCATTCTTTTGGGCAAGCCTTTCAAGCTCTTTTCCGCAAGGAAAATCAAGACCGAGCATTACGCCGATGCGGTCGATGGCTTGTCCTGCATTGATATCGGCAGTTGCCGCAAAAAGCGAAATATCAAATCCGCTTGCGTGCGGTGTAGCCAAAAGCACCTCGGTGGTTCCACCAGAGACGTGAAAAGCCGCAAAGTGCTCCGCATCAAGTAGATGCATAGCGCCTGCCGAATAGGTTGCCGCCATAATGTGCCCTTCCTGATGCGAAAAACGAAGGAGCGGAATATCGGCTGCCGCTGAAAAACTCTGTGCCGCGGCAATTCCCGAAAGGAAGCACGGCATATACGACCCTTCTTGCGGTCTCGGAGTTGCGGAAACACCAATGGCAAGCGGCTTCATGCCTTGCAGTTCTTTTGAAAGACTTTGCATCAGTGTGGGTAGGTTTTTGACGTGTGCAAAAACCGCATCGCTTTGGCGGAGCCCACATTCGCCTGCCTTTACGGGAAGCGGCATTTTGAGGTTAGCAACGACCTCTCCCTCTTTGGTACAGATCGCTGCCGAGGTTGTATAGTTACTGGTATCGATGCCGATGAAGCACTCGGTCATTGCTCTGCCAAGGCTTCCAATTCTACCTTTGCGCCGTGCAAAACGCCGTTGACAAAGGTGCGCATTTTGGGATCATCAAAGGTTTTGACAAGCTCAATAGCCTCGTTGATAGAAACCGCCGCAGGGATATCGTCCATATATTTCATTTCAAAAATACAGAGACGAATGGCACTGCGGGATACGGGGGTAATGCGACCGGGCTTCCAACCGTTGGAGTGACGCGCCATAATCTCGTCGATCTCTGCAAGGTGCTCTTGCACGCCAAAATAGGCTTTGCGGATGTATGCATCCTCAACAAATTCGCGATCCTCGCGCGAGAGTGCATAGATCTCTTCGGGGGATGCCTCGGGGTGAAATTCGGTTTCAAAAAGCAGGTGAAAAACCTCGGCTCTTGCTTCTTTTCTTGTAATTGCTGCCATTGCTTGCAATTCCTTTCTCCCTCTTTGGGGGTATACTCATCAAAAGGGCTCAATACCACATAATAACCCATCTTATATTATTATACAATATTTTTTAAGAATGTCAACACCAAAAATGAATATTCTTTGTTTTTTATGCATAAATTGCAGTGCAAATTTAGGAAAACGGAGAAAAAATAATTTGAAAAAGCCATCTTTTTACTGTCGGTTTTTGGCATTTCTGCTTTTTTTAAGCGTTTTATTTGCGCTTTTGTTCGGCATTGCCGAAAAAACACGCACACGAAGCGATTTGGACGTTTTGAATAAAGAGACTTCCTCTTTTTCAAAAACCATCATTTTGGATGCCGGACACGGTGGTGAGGATGGCGGTGCATCGAGTGCTGACGGGCTCCTTGAAAAGGACCTCAACCTTGCACTTGCCCTGATGATGCGCGACATTCTGCAAGCCAATGGAGTGAACGTCATTTTAACGCGAGAGACCGACACGCTCCTATACGATAGAAACACCGACTATCAGGGCCGCAAAAAGATGCTTGATATGGCGGCGCGGCTCAAAATTGCAAATGAAACACCCGGCGCCGTGTTTGTCAGCCTGCATATGAACACCTACCCACACCCCTCATGCCAAGGCGTGCAGGTTTGGTATTCGGAGAATAATGGCGCTTCATTCGAGCTTGCAAAAACCATTCATTCAACCACACAAACACTCCTGCAACCCGAAAATGATCGCCCTATAAAACAGAGCGGAAGCAGCATTTATCTTTTGCATCATTTGGAGTGCCCTGCCGTTCTTGTGGAATGCGGCTTTCTTTCCTCACCCGAGGAAGCGACACTTCTTGGGGACGAAAGCTACCGCCGGCAATTGGCTCTAACGCTTTGTATGGGAATTTTACGCGGAATCGCATAAAACCTCTTGCAAAATAGCACAGGATGCTGTATAATGTTGGTAGTATGAAAGAAAGGCGGACAGGTGAAATGAAAGGACTGAAAACGTTTTACATCTGCTCGGAATGTGAATATAAAAGCACCAAGTGGCTTGGCAAATGCCCCTCTTGCGGTGCTTGGAATGCCTTTGTTGAGGACGTGCAGGAGCTTGCACCTTCTGTAAGCGCTCCCAAGCGCGTGAGTATGATCCCCTCTTTGGGCGACAACCACGCCGTTGGCTTTACCGATTTGGAAATCCCCGATTATATGCGCCGCACAACGGGTCTTGGCGAGCTTGACCGCGTGCTTGGCGGCGGACTTGTGCACGGCTCGGTCGTGCTCCTCTCGGGTGAACCCGGCATTGGTAAATCCACACTTTTGATGCAAATTTGCGACTCCCTTGGTGAAAGCCGCCGCGTGCTTTACGTTTCGGGCGAGGAGTCGGGCGGTCAGCTCAAGCTTCGCGCAAAGCGCCTTGGCGTAGTTGGCAATTCCCTCTTTATTTTGACAGAATCGAATATTGAAAGCATTCTAAAAGAGGTTGATAAGATCAAGCCTGACGTTATTATCGTCGACTCGATACAGACCATCTATTCCGCATCGGTCAACTCCGCACCGGGTAGCACAACACAGGTCAAGGAGACCGCGCTTTCCTTCATCAACAAGGCAAAGAGTGACGGCATTTCGGTGATTATGGTCGGACACGTCAACAAGGAAGGCAGTATTGCAGGACCAAAGGTGCTTGAACATATGGTAGATGCCGTGCTCTACTTTGAGGGTGAACGTCAGCAGGCATACCGTATCATCCGTGCCATCAAGAACCGCTATGGCTCGACCAACGAGATTGGCGTGTTTGAGATGACCGACAAAGGTCTTATTGAGGTGGACAACCCCTCGCAAATGCTGCTTGCGGGCAGACCGAAGAATATTTCGGGCAACTGTGCCGTTTGCACCATCGAGGGCACGCGCCCCATCATTGCCGAAATTCAGGCACTCGTCACCCCCACCGCGTTCCCTGCTCCCAGACGCACCACAAACGGCATAGATTACAACCGTATGTGCCTAATCATTGCGGTTTTGGAAAAGAGACTCGGACTCAAGTTCTATCAAAACGACGTTTACCTCAACGTTATTGGCGGTATGCGACTTGATGAACCCGCCACCGACGTAGCGCTTGCTATGGCACTGATCTCCTCAATGACAGACCGCATTATCCCCGACGACCTGATTGCCATTGGAGAGCTTGGTCTTGCAGGAGAATGCCGCTCCGTCTCTAATTTGGAACAACGCATTAAGGAAGCGGAACGCCTCGGCTTCAAGCACGCCATCGTTCCCTACCGTAACATCGAAAAGCGCAAAATTGAGACAGAGAGTATCAATATCATCCCCATTCGCGGCATCTACGAGGTGCTGAATATGATGAAGGAGAGCAATTAGTAGTTGGAACTGTAATTGCGCATTACAGGAATTGCAAAGAAAAATCTGACGAAACAATTCCCGCCAAGATTAACAGAGAAGGAGAATCGTTATGAAAGAAACTTTGAACAACGATATCAACAACGTAAAGAGAAGAAAAATAATATATGGAATTATAATCAGCGCTGTCGCACTTGTAATACTTACAACCGCGATTGTACTTGGCTATGTCATCGCATCTAAACTAACATGTTCACATGATAATGAATATGAAATTGAAATTCTTCCTTACAAATCGGCTACATGCATTGAAGAAGGCTTAACATGGGGAAAAAGGTGTAATTATTGCGGCAAAATATTCGTCAAGCAAGAAACCATTCCAAAAACCGAATGCCGTGCAACAGAGAATCTGCCGTATATAGCACCTACTTGCAAAGAAACTGGACTTTCTGAAGGTAAAATATGTTCTGTTTGCGGGAAAATAGTTGTGGCTCAGCAAATCATTCAAAAAGTTGCTTGCAGCGAAGGTGCTTGGATTGTAGATAAAGAGTCAACAAAAACAATGGACGGTTCTAGGCATACTGAATGCAGAATGTGTGGTAAAATCATGCAATCGCAAGTGGTAGCTTCTGGTTCAAAGGGATTAACGTACGTCGATCAAAAAGATGGTACATATCTTGTAAAAGGCGGCTATTACTATTCGGATCCAGATGTTGTAATTCCTCGGATGTACAATGAATGCAATGTAGTAGGTATTCAATACTACGCATTTATGAACAATAAATATATTGAAAGTCTCAAAACTCCAAGTACTATAACATTTATTGATTCTCAAGCCTTCTATGGTTGTGAAAACTTAAAAATGGTAATCCTTGCAGAAGGAATAGAAGTACTTGCAGGATCTGCTTTCAAAGATTGTACATCGCTTGAAAGCATTACTTTGCCAAGTACTTTGGCCACTATTGGTTACGAAGCGTTCTTTAATTGCACATCACTTACAACAATAGAATTTGAAGGCACAGTTGAACAATGGAATGCTATTTCATTAGGCACGGGTTGGTGCGGAAGAGTACCGGCCACCGAAGTTATCTGCTCCAACGGAACAGTTTCCTTAAATTAACGTACTCTAAACGCTATGTTTAGAAGGATTGCGTTGTAGTACCAATATACCGAAAAGCCCGTTCAAATAAAATGCTGATCTTCCCTGCTTAAGTCTTATTTTTTATTTTCAGCGTTTGTTCATACGCCGCGGTAACGGCTCTCATTGCAGTAGATTGAAACATCGCGACTTCAAGCATGCAATAAACAAAAACGGAGATCAAATCTCCGTTTTTTTGTTATTGATTGTGTTGCCTTCTCTCCATTTTCAACCAACTAAAATAGCAGTACAGAGGACGCCCACAGCGCGATCTCCCCTTTTGAAAAATAAGAACACAGTTTTTTCATAAATACCTCCAAAAAAGAAGCACCCGTTAACACATCTTCAAAGACCTAACGATGTGTAAACGGATGCTTTTTGCATCTACCACCCGGTGGCAGCAATTCTATTTCTTTAATTTCAACGTCTTTTCATACGCCGCGGTAACGGCGCTCATTGCGGTGGAACGGAAGGAGCCTTCCTCAAGTGCGTGCACGCCCGCGATGGTCGTGCCGCCTGGGCTGCATACGGCATCCTTGAGTTCGCCAGGGTGCTTTCCGCTTTGGAGCAACAGTTCTGCCGCTCCCAATAGGGTTTGCGCGGCATAAAGGTTTGCCTTGTCGCGTGCGAGTCCACACTCTACTGCACCGTCGGCAAGCGCCTCGGCAAACAGATAAACAAATGCGGGACCGCAACCCGAAAGTGCGCTTGCCGCGTCGATTTTATCTTCGGCAATCTCATCGAGCTTGCCCGCTTTTGCGAGTGCGTGTAAAAAGGTGTCAATTTCTTTTTCGGTAACGGTATCGTTTGCAGTATAAAGGATCATTCCCTCGCCAACAGAAACGGGCGTGTTGGGCATGATGCGAATGACGGGGGCTTTCTTTCCGCACATCTTCTCTACTGCCGCCACACTCACGCCTGCCGCCATGCTGATGAGTACAAAACGGTCTTTTCTTGCTTTGAGAGTGGGGGCAATTTCTGCAAACAATCCCTCAAAACCTTGGGGCTTAACTCCAAGAAAGATATATTCGCAATCTGCAGCGACCTGCTCAAGAAGTGCTACACCGCAGCCGAGAGATTCGGCAAGCGCAGCGGCTTTTTCGATGTTGGCGTCGCAGAGTACGATCTCGGTGGGATCGGTGGACTTTGCAACGGCTTGCGCCAAAGCTCCGCCCATGTTTCCGCAACCGATAAAACCAAATTTAAATTTCATAATAACCCCTTCCCCATCAGCGGATCTGTCCGCATCCATTGATGACGTATTTGTAGGTGGTGAGCTCCTCAAGTCCCATAGGTCCGCGTGCGTGGAGCTTTTGGGTAGAGATGCCGATCTCGCATCCGAGCCCGAACTCGCCGCCGTCGGTAAAGCGCGTTGACGCGTTGACATAAACTGCGGCACTATCCACCGCCGCGGTAAAATATGCGGCATTTTGCTCATTTTTTGTAATAAT
>JBGVQK010000070.1:0-31490 GCA_045127455.1 Eubacteriales bacterium | reverse complement strand
TGGGGTAAGTTTTTTTGTGGGGTAATTTTTTAAAAAATGTACCCCCACACCCCCTCAAAAACTTCCTAACAAAAATAGCATAATAGATTTGTTAGGTTACGAATAGACAGTCGACGCGAGGTAAAACCTCGCTCTTGCTGTCGCAAGCGGCTAGGTAGCGAAGCGGCGCGAGGGGAGTGAATGACACCACGGTGTGGTGTCAGAGCCCGAGCGCGACCGAGCCGCAGCGAGACCCACTAACCCTATCCGCTAAGAGTGTTGTTTACAAATGTAAGAAAATATGCTATAATATTTTCAAACCTACCTAACATTTGGTCGGGCGCGCCGACTATATGGGTGAAAGCATTGATCAATCGCTTGGAGAAACAAATGAAAAAACAAGAATTGCTGAATTATTTTGATGACGACCTGCTTGATAAGCTTTTTGGCTTTTGCTATGCGCGAACCAACGATAGCTATGAGGCAGAAGAGCTTTGCTCCGACATCCTATATGCGCTTGTCAAAGCCGCCCAAACTGACGGAGAAGTTCAAAACGTCTATTCCTTTATCTGGAGAGTTGCGCGCAATGTCTATGCCGATTTTTCGGATAAACGGCGCAAGAAAACCGACATGACGTGGACGGGAGATGCAGAGGAGCTTTTCCTTACCTTGGCAGACGAAGAGGAAGATCTCGATGATACACGGGAGCTTTTGACGCGCGTTTACCGTCGCATTGCCTTTTTAACAAAGGCGTATCGCGAGGTAATGATCTCTTTTTACATCGATGGTCTTTCCACAGCGCAAATTGCCGCGCGGCAAGGCATTGGCGAGGGGACAGTTCGTCAGAGACTATTTTCGGCAAGACAAAAGATCAAAAGTGAGGTAGAAGAAATGGGAGAAACTTATAATAAGCCCGTGGCGCTTGATAAAATTGATTACGTAATTTGGGGAACAGGTAGTCCTGCATGGGGAGATCCTCGTAACGTATGTACGAGAATGTTCTCAAATCATATCGTTTGGCTTTGCCATAAGAAGCCGATGAGTGCTTCTGAAATTGCAGAGGAACTGAATGTACCCACCATTTACGTTGAAGAAGAACTTGAAATCCTCCGTAAAGGTGAAAATGGAAAGTACGGTTTTCTTCGTCGCTTGGAAAACGGCAAATATGCGCTTAATTTCATTTTGCTTGACAAGGATGTATTCGAAAAAGCAAATGCAATTTATACAGAGCAGTTGCCAAAGATCTGCGAGACCATATCAAACTATATTGAGGAACATAAAGCAGAGTACCTTGCTTTTCCATATCTGAACAAGAAAGTTGATATGAATCTTATTCTTTGGCAGCAGGTATTCCATATTGCTGATGCATTCTCGTATTGTGTTGAGTGTGCTTTGAAGAAAAATCATTTTTCGGATGTTGAAAAAACAGATCGTCCGTTTAGTGTGTTTGGATATGTAGATAACGGCAAGTATTATGGTGGCGGTTGGGATGGCGTTGATGCGCAAAACGTGTGCGGATTCTCTAATGTTCATCTTGATAATATCTACATTACTCGTATTAAAAAACACTTTAGCTGCGGACTCAATGTATCTAAAGACCCTCAAACTCAACTTGCGCTCCGTGCCATTGAAGGTCTTGATGTTACATTGCTTTCTGAAAAAGAAAAAGAGCACGCGGCAAAAGCTATTGAGTGCGGCTATTTGTATCGCGAGGGAGATACTCTTTATACAAAAATTCTTGTCACTACAACAGACGACGGAGAGAATCTTTTCAAAATCAGCGCAGGATTGAAGAACGGATATTTTGATGCCGAGGCAGAAACTGTAGCGGAAAAGATTGCGCAGCTTATCAAAACATCCATTCCCGAACATCTTTGGGAAGAGTGGCGTTTTGCCAATACGCTTGCAAATTTGCCTGTTCTCGATGCGGTTGTGGAATGCCTCATCGAAAGAGGTGTTCTTACACCACCCGAAAACGGCATTGGCGCCGAGGGCTGTTGGATGAGCGTGAAAAAGTAAATAAAAACGGGCGATTCTTGAATCGCCCCTACAGAATGTGTCATAATTTTTATTGTACGGGCGACCATCGGTCGCCCGTGTTTTGGTTTTTGAAAAACAATCAATCAGGATGACAGGTTGACGGTTTGTTTCGTTGTTGCTGTTTGTTCTAATGACAAAACAACTTTCTGAGTGAGCAGGGTCTCGGTGGCCCCTGCGAACTTGCGATAGCAAGAGCGCGTCCTTGTGACGCGCGCCGCCCGTCTATTCGTAGATTAACGATTTTATTTTTTGATCCTTTGTACGAAAGTTCTTGAAAGGGGTGTGGGGAAAACTTCTTTTAAGAAGTTTTCCCCACATAATCCTGCGCTTATTCTGCTGTATAATTATCAAAATAGCCTTGGATCCAGATAATGGGCGTACCCTTATCGCCGGAGCCGGAGGTGAGGTCGCAGAGCGAGCCGATGAGGTCGGTCAGGCGGCGGGGGGTGGTACCCTCGGAGATCATTTGACCAACGAGGTTATCGTCCTTCTCGTGGATCTTTGCCTTAATAGCATCCTTGAGTTCTTCACCCGAGAGGTCGGAGAAATCGTTATCTGCGAGATACTTGAGCTTGAGCTCGTTGGGCGTTCCCTCAAGTCCCTTGGTGTAGGCGGGGGAAACGACCGGGTCGGCGAGCTCCCAGATCTTGCCGATGGGATCCTTAAAAGCGCCATCGCCATAGACCATAACCTCGATTTTTTTGCCGGTAGCGTCAAAGAGCTTCTTTTGAATAGCCTCAACAACGGGTTGACAATCACGAGGGAAGAGCTTTATCTGGTCCTCGGTAGCCTTGTTCGAACCCAAGAGACCGTAGTCGGCATTGAAGCCGGAGCCATTTACGGGAGCGTTGAGGATCTCGTCAAGACCGAGAACGACCTCGGCACCTGCTGCTTTGAGGATGCGCTTTGTGCGTGCACGTGTGTGAATATCGCAGCAGAGCACGTTCTTGGTGTAGGGAAGGATCGCCTTTGCGTTGTTTGCAAAAATGATCTCTGCCTCGGCACCGCACTCGCGAATGAGGCTCTCGTAGTATTCTACGTAGTCAACACCGGTAAAGGTGTGCTTCTGGTAGCCAAACAGCTCGCGATATTTTTCAAGCGTGAGCACGTCGCGGTAAGGGTTAACGTCCTTTTCGTCAACGGCTTCCATGCTGATAAGATGATTTCCAACCTCGTCAGAAGGGTAGGAGAGCATCAAAACAACCTTTTTAGTACCCTTTGCAATGCCGCGCAGGCAGATGGCAAAGCGGTTGCGGCTGAGGATGGGGAAGATAACGCCAACCGTCTCGCCGCCAAATTTATTTTTGATGTCGGTAGCAATATCGTCGACCGTTGCATAGTTGCCCTGCGCACGTGCCACAATGGCCTCGGTCATAGCAACGATGTCTCTGTCGTGAAAGGGAACACCCTCAATGCGGGATGCCTCCAGAACCGATTCGGTAACGATATCCACAATGTTGTCGCCGTTTCTAATAATGGGAGCTCTCACTCCGCGCGAAACAGTGCCAAACATACGACTCATAAAAAACAACTCCTTTTATTTATAAATTAGGGGGTCATACCAATAAACAGCCTGACACATCATTATACCATAATGCATTTCTTTTTGCAATATTTTTTGCAAAAAAAGTTGAAAAAATGTAAAAGACGAAAAGGGCAGGGCAAAGAAAGTGCAAAATGCAGAGTGCAGAGATATAGAAAATTTGTAAGGAGGTGTTTCGCCTCCCTTCACTCAGAATGACAGGCTGATTGTTTATTTGATGTTGTCAATAAAAAAACGGGCGACCGAAGTTAGCCCGTTTTCAATTTTGTTTTTTCATTATTTGCCCCCTGCACTTTTATTCTGTTTCCAATTCAATTTCAACTGCGTCGTCGGCGCTGGAGACGTCGGTGATGATGTCGTCCTCGTCAAAATCGAAAACCTCGAGGGGTTCGGCTTCCTCTTCTTGACGCGCGCGCACAGCCTCGGCTCGAGCGGCGGCATCCGTTTTTGCGGCTTGCGCTGCTTGTGCGGCTTTTGCGTGTGCAGCGGCAGCATCGGCTGCGGCATCGGCAACGGTCTCGTTAAAGGTCTCGGCTTCGCGAGTTGCGTTTGCTACGCGTTCTTTCAGCTCCTCGATCTGTGCCTTGACCGAGCGAATTTCCAGCATAGCATCCTTTACCGCGGTGATGCGAACAGAAATCTCATCAAAGTTCTTCTTGTCCTCTACAAAATGCCCAAAGGAGACCTTTCCGAGAGCGGCATAGGCTTCTTCCAATTTGTGCTCCGCCATAGAAAGCTTGACCTGCAAGGTTGCCATATCGGCGGTTTGATTGATTTTTGTTGCGGCACGGCCTGCAAAAGAACGAATACCGCTGTAAATTTCTTCCCAATTCATCTGTTTTGCTCCTTATTTTCCAATTTTCGGGGGCGTTTTTTCTATAAATAGTATATACCCTTTTTGCAACGTTGTCAACCGTATAAAAGTAAATTTTTGTGCAAACACTAACCGCAAACGCAAAAAATGTTTGGAAAGGATATGCTTTTTATGAAGATCAGCAAGCAGACCTATGCGAAATTTGCCGATGCGCACGCCCCCCGCTCTCCCTTGGGAAAGGATTGCCTTTGGGCGTTTTTGGTAGGCGGTTCTATTTGCACCGTTGGGCAGATATTGCACGACGTATTTCAAAATTTGTGCTCCTTTGATGAGGAGACCGCGGGCACGCTGACCTCTGCCTCGCTTATTTTGGTGGCGGTTATTTTGACCGCCCTTGGCGTATTTGATAACATTGCCAAGCACGCGGGGGCGGGCACGCTTGTTCCCATAACGGGCTTTGCCAATGCCGTTGTTTCCCCTGCCATTGACAGTCACGCCGAGGGGCTGATCCTTGGTGTGGGCGCAAAAATTTTTACCGTTGCGGGACCTGTTCTGCTTTACGGCACGCTTGCGGGATTTGTTTACGGTGTGATCTATTGGCTCTGCGAGATTTTTTAATGCGAGCGGCGTGTGTTGACAATCGCCCGAAAATGTGGTAAAATGATAAAAACACGCGCACAAAGGAGAGCCGCTATGACATACGAACAGATCCGCCGCGACGAGGAGATTCGCACCTATATCGAAAAAGCCGATAACGCCCTCGCAGCACTTGGCTACACCGAGCACAACCAGGCACACGTTTGCCGTGTGGCAGAGGAAGCAGGCCGCATTCTTGCCCTGCTCGGGCACTCTCAAAAAGAGGTCGAGCTTGCCAAAATTGCGGGCTATATGCACGATATTGGCAACGTTGTCAATCGCCACGACCATTGCCAAAGCGGTGCCGTAATGGCGTTTTCGCTCTTGCGCGACCGCGGCTTTGATGCGCGCGATATTGCCGATATAATAACCGCCATTGGCAATCACGACGAGGGTGCGGGCACGCCCGTGAGCGCGATTGCCGCCGCCCTGATCATTGCCGACAAGAGTGACGTTCGTCGCTCCCGTGTGCGCAACAACGACCGCTCCACCTTTGATATTCACGACCGCGTCAATTATTCGGTTGAGAGATCCACCCTCTCCATTAACGAGGAAAAAACGCTCTTGACGCTCTCCCTTGCCATCGACATGACCATCGGATCGGTGAGTGATTATTTTGAGATCTTTCTTGAGAGAATGCTGCTCTGCCGCCGCGCGGCGGAATGCCTTGGGCTACGCTTTAGCTTGGTTGTAAACGAGCAGACGTTGATGTAAGCGTTAAAGTGGTAACCGTTCGTGTTCGGGCGATTCGTGAATCGCCCCTACCCTTATAACTCTGCACTCCCTCTTCCCTGCTGCATATCAAAAGACCACCGCTTGGTTTGCAAGCGGTGGTCTTTTGTTCTTTATTGAATAGGCATATCCTGCGATGGGGGATTGGCAGGAGCATAATAGCTGATGATCTGCACGTCGGGATAGGTGTAAGCGGCAAGGATCAGCTCCTCTTGGCGCTCATTTAGGATCACGCGCATGTCATATTGTTGAATGTAGTAGCGCGCATCGGTCAAAATCTGCTCCGCGCCTGCCACAGACGTTGCCTCGGTCAGATCGATTGCAAGAAAATCACACTCCTTGGCAAGGCTTTCAAGCAGCGCCCACGAGCCATCTGCGCGTGCAACCGCCAACGGAATGGCAACGCCTACGGGATAATCCCCTGCCATTGCTTTAATTTGCTTGACGTAACGCAAAACAGATGCCGTATCGGTTTGTGTAAAGGGAATGCCGCACAAAAGGAGCTCGCTGCCGCCTGCGTGCAAAAACTCCTTGAGCAGGGCGCACTCCTTGGCGGCAACCGCGTATTGCAGGTATGCCCCCTCTTGATAGAGTGCTTGCGGATAGAAAATACCGCCTGCAAAGTCGGCGAACAAATGCACCTCGCCCATTGCATCGTAAAGCACGTTTTGGGAGATAGACTCCATTGCAAGGTAGCTTACCACCTCAGAGGTGTAATTGATCTGTCCCGTGGGGGTGTTGAGTGTGATAGAGATCTCGGCAAAGCTTTCCCAAACGCTTTCGGCTTCCTTGCCGAACACGTAGGCATCGGCGTGGATGTCGCGCGTATAGGATTTATTGGTCTCAACCTTTTCTTCTTCCTCGGGTTCGCCCTTGGTCAAGCGGTCATAGGCCTCGTCATCGAGCCAAACGTCGAGAAGGAGCCCGATAATAATCGTTAGGAGAAGCGCCGCGCCAACAACGATCAAAACGATCGCCAAAGGCGAGAGTGTTCCTCGGCGGTGCGTATTGTGCAAACGGTTGCCAAACAGCTGCATTGCGGTGTCTCCTTTCTTGCGTTTTTTGATTACTGCATTGTAACAAGGTCAATGCTCTTGCCGTAGTCGTTAAGCTCGATATTCAGGTTTGCCTTTGCCAATTCAACGGCATCACCAACGATTGCCCATTGATAGGTGGAAAGCAGATTGGTAAGCTGGAGGGAAAGGGAAGTCTCGGTAGTGCCGTTTGCGCCCTCAACGGTTGCCTCTTCCATACGAACAAGCACGTAGAGCGCGCCATCCAATTCGACGATCTCGCTCGCGTCACCCACGTCAAGCCCTACTGCCGCGTCAACAAGTGCATCCTTGTGTACGCCTCGCATCAAATAATAGGGCGCTACGTTGGAAAGATCCTCGTTTGCGCGGTTGATGCAATCGGCAAGCGTCCACTCGCCCGAGAGGAATTTGTCACGTGCATCCTCAAGCCTTGCGCGGTTGGCTTCTTTCTCCTCTTCACTTTCGTGGCGAAGCAGAAAATGCTGCACGTATGCGCTGTTTCCGTCAAGAAGCCACTCCTCAAACTCCGCCTCATCGGAGAGGAATGCGCCATCTCTTTGCATAGCGGCGTGGAGCAGATATTTCATTTCGTCAAGTGCAAAATAAAAGCGGAACAGATCTTCGGTGGCGTAGCTTTCCTTGAGAGCCGCCTTGTAGTCCTTTTTAGAAGCATATTCGGCAATCAGCGCGTCGATCTGCTCGTCCACCGCAGCCTTGATTTCCTTGCCCTCAAAAGCCTCTTTTCCAATCTTTTGGGCAGCGCAGGCTTGCAGGACCGCATAGTTTTCGCGAATCGTGCTCCAAACGAGCTCTTCGAGCTCGGCGCGGTGCTCCTCGGCAGTCTCGGCATCATCCCAAATGGTGCCGTTTTCATCGTTGCCGTCGCCATAGCGTGCATCAAGCTCCATTTTATAAGTCATTGTTACAAAGCGCAACTGCTCGTAAGGAATTTCGTACTCGCCCGACGTAGCAACCGCTTTTCTGTTTTTTGCATTGGCGCAAGCGCAAAAGCTGCAAATAAGCAATGCACATACCGCAAAAATTGCCGCCGCGCGCAAAATTTTTCTTTTCAAGGCACCTCATCCTTCCGTCTTTTTTTACATTATACTAAATATTTATGTCTTTTTTGTGAATATGTATAAAAAAGTAGCCGAATTTTAAAAAAAGCATTTCTTTTTTGCTTGTTTTATGATACAATAAAGAAAAGATACCTTTTTTGAAAGGAGTGATACCTTGTGAGTCAGATCTATACCATCCCGCTTTCGAAGATCGTAGAGGACTTTCGTTTAGAGGTTGTGGTAAAGCCCGACAATTTTAATGATATTCAGATCTCTTCCCCCGAGGTCAACCGCCCGGGCCTTGCGCTGGCGGGATTTTATGAGGTCTTTGAGCCCGAGCGCATTCAGCTGATCGGTAAAGCAGAAACGCGTTATTTGAGCTCAATCGAGCCCAGCACCAAGCGCGTAATGCTGCAAAAGCTGGTGGATGCCGCGCCTGTGGCGATCATTTACACCACCGACCTGCCCGTAGATACTGCCGTTGTAGAGCACGCCACAAAAAAAGGAGTGCCGATCTTGCGCACCAAGCAAAAAACAAGCGAGATCATGGCAAGCCTCATTTCGGCTCTCAACAACTATCTTGCCCCCCGCATTACCCGCCACGGCTGCCTCGTTGAGGTATACGGTGAAGGCATTTTGCTGCTTGGCAACAGTGGCATCGGTAAAAGTGAGACCACCATTGAGCTGATCAAAAGAGGTCACCGTCTCATTGCCGACGATGCCGTAGAGATCAAGCGCGTTTCCGATAAGACCCTTGTGGGATCCGCCCCCGAGCTCATCAAGCACTACGTTGAATTGCGCGGCATTGGCGTGGTTGACGTTCGCCGCTTGTTTGGTATGGGTGCCGTTAAGGAGACCGAAAAGATCAATATGGTCATTCAGCTTGAAAACTGGGTGGAGGGCAAAATGTACGATCGCCTCGGTATGGACGAGGAGACCATCGACATTCTCGGCTTGCAGGTTCCTTCCATCACCATTCCCGTTCGCCCCGGCCGTAACCTTGCCATTATTTTGGAGGTTGCCGCAATGAACAACCGTCAAAAGCGCATGGGCTACAACACCGCCGAGGAATTTAACAACAATCTTTTGCGCCAAATGGGCATTGAGCCGGGTAGCGATGGTTAATTGTAAACGATTTGTAAACATCAAAAGAAACCTATTGACAGTCACTTGACTGCGTGGTACAATATAAATGTGATCCCGCGGATCGCATATCAAAATTTATTTTTTAAAAAGGAGAAAACACTATGGAATGGTTAATTCCCGTTCTCGTCGTACTCGCACTTGCTGTTATTCTTGGAATCGGCGGCTATCTCAAAGCTCCTCCGGATACGGCTTACATCATCACCGGTCTTGGCAAAAAGAAGATCCTGATCGGTAAAGCAGGTTGGCGTATGCCCTTCTTTACCCGTGTTGACCGTCTCTCTCTGCGCGTAATGCAGGTAGACGTTAAGACGAGTGAGGCTGTTCCCACCAACGAGTTCATCAACGTAACCGTTGACGGTGTTGCAAACATTAAGATCTCCTCCGACCCCGAGCTTCTGGCTCGTGCATCCGAAACGCTTCTTAACCTGCGTCAGGCTGACCTCGTTCAGCTCGTTACACAGGTGCTTGAGGGTAACATGCGTGAGATCGTTGGTTCTGTAGGGCTGAAGGAAATGGTCCAAGACCGTCAGGGCGTTGCAAAAAAGATCACCGAGAATGTTGTTCCCGATATGGAAAAGCTGGGTATTGAGGTCGTAAACTTCAATATTCAAAACTTCAAGGACGGTGCCGGAACCATTGAAAACATGGGTATCGACAACGTTGAGCAAATTCGTAAGAACGCGCAGATCGCAAAGGCAAACGCGCAAAGAGACATCTCTATTGCTACCGCAAACGCACAACAAGAGGCAAACGCTGTTCGTGTTGAAGCCGAAAAGAAGATTGCCGAGCAGGATGCTGACCTTGCTATTCAACAGGCTGATATGAAGGTCAAGTCCGAAACCAAGCGCGCAGAGGCAGATGCTGCATACTCCATTCAACAGGAAAACCAACGTAAGACCATTGAAATTACCAAGGCTAACGCCGACATCGCCCGCAAGGAAAAAGAAGCAGAGCTTGCAGAAAAGGCTATCGCCCTGAAGGAAAGAGAGCTCGACGCTGAAATCCGCAAGAAGGCTGACGCTTTGAAATACGAAATGCAACAAAAGGCTGAGGCTGAGCTCATTAAGCAACAACGCGAGGCTGAGGCTGAAAAGTACCGTGCTATTCAAGCTGCCGAGGCAAGAAAAGCAGAGGCAGAAGCTCTCCGTTACGCTATGGAGCAAGAGGCTGCAGGTATCCGTGCCAAGGGCTTGGCAGAGGCTGAGGCTATTGAAAAGAAGGCTGAAGCACAAAAGAAGATGGGTGAAGCATCCGTCCTCGAAATGTATCTTGCTGCTCTTCCCGAGGTTGTTAAGAACGCTGCTGCTCCTCTTAGCCAAACCGACCGCATCGTTATGTACGGTGACGGCAACTCCACCCGTCTTGTAAAGGACGTTATGAACAGCGCAAACCAAATTATGGAGGGCGTTAAGGAGTCTACCGGTCTCGATATCACCTCTCTTCTCTCCGGTGTTGTTGGCGGCAAGATCGTCTCCAACGCACAAAAAAACGATGCACAAGAATAATATCTTCGTCAAAGGGGACACTGCCATTGGCAGCGTCCCCCAACGGAATTTTGAAAAGGATAGATTATGAGCGAAAAAACCAACAAACCCGAAAAAACCGAAAAAAAGAGTTTGCCCACAACGCCCGAGCTCATTCGTCACGGTGAGGTCCGCAACGGCAGACTCATTCGCTATTACGGCAAAAAAAGTGAACTTGTCATCCCCGACGACATTACAGACATCGCAGAGGAGGCCTTTCGCGGAAACACGCACGTCACACGCCTGGTGCTTGGCCGTCGCGTTGCTTCCATCGGACCTCGTGCCTTTCAGGATTGCACGAGCCTGTTGCAGGTGATCTTTCCCTCGGGGCTGCGTCAAATCGGCGACCACGCCTTTGAGGGCTGCAGCGCAATGACCGCGCTGCTCTTGCCCCGCTCGGTCGTCTCTATTGGTGATGCTTGCTTTAAAGGATGCACGGCTTTGCGCCACGTGGTGCTTTCCGCATCCATTGAGTATATCGGTCGCTACGCCTTCTCTGACTGTGAAAGCTTGGAGGAGCTGACCTTGCCCGAAGGCATTACCGCCCTGCACCGTTGCACGTTTTGGGGTTGTCGCTCGCTCAAATCCGTTAACATTCCCGAGAGCGTTCGCACGCTCGGACGTTATATCTTTGCCCGTTGCACCGCTCTGCGCGAGGTCACCCTCGGCGACCAGATCGTTTACGTTGGCATTGGTGCGTTCAGCGATTGCTATTCGCTCACCTACGTGCATATGCCCACCGCTATTCGCGCGGTCAGCGACTATACCTTTTCCTGCTGTACGAATTTGGAAACGGTCGAATTGCCCGAGCACATCAATTACGTTGGCAACGCCGCCTTTGCACATTGCAAAAAGCTCAAGGTGCTGACACTTTCCCCCGACGTTCAGCGTATCGGCTACTCGGCGTTTATGGGCTGCTCCTCGCTCGAGGAGATCACCGTTCCCGCCGCCGTGCAGGACATTGCCCCCTCGTGCTTTGCGTATTGCAGCGCCCTGAAAAAGGTTACAATAGAGGCAAAGCTGCACGAATTGGAAGAAAGAATGTTTTCGCATTGCTTCTCGCTCAAGCATATCCGCTTGCCCGAAATCTTGGTCAAAATTGAAGCCGAAGCCTTTGCAAAATGTACCGCTCTGACAACCGTAGAAGTATCCCCTGTGCTCAAAACCATTGAGGAAAGAGCCTTTTGGGGCTGCCTTGCGCTCAAGGAGATCAGCTTCCCCGCATCTCTCAAGGTCGTAGACAACGAGGTGTTTAAGGATTGCCTCTCGCTCGAGACGGTTTTGTTTGCAAACACGCGTTTAAGACTTAAGGCAGGCGTATTCAATGGCTGTGACGCCCTTGAAACGGTGGTATTGCCCGACGGAACCTTTACGTTTGGCAAACGCGGACTCAAGTGGGGAATTCCCTCAAGCACGCATCTTGTAACCCACAAGGAGCTTGCCGCCGCACAGGCGTTGATGCAAAAAACACTCGAAACGCCCCTCGAGGTGGAAGAAGAAACAGACGCCCCCACCGAAGCGGAAGAGACTATCTCCACCGACGCAAGCGCAAAAGAAGAAGAATAAAGCAAAAAGCCAACGGCATTTCACCGTTGGCTTTTTCTATCCATTGTAGGGGCGATTCACGAATCGCCCGCCTTTGCTTGCGGTATGCGTTTGTTTTTGCGGGGCGTCGAGGACGTCGCCCCTACAAAAGTTGTTTTGAATCGTTCGCGTGAGATTTTGAGGTCTTTTATTGAACAAAAAGCGCGTGACTTTTTTCATTCTTCGTAGGGGACGACGTCCTCGACGTCCCGCTCCTAACGATAATAGCAAAACAAGAATGACAGGTTGATTGTTCGGTTTGCTTTATTTGTTTGTTCCCAACAAAAAGCGGCAAAAGTTTTTCTGCAAATCCTATTGCAAAAAAGTATAATCTATGGTATAATAAGATTGCTCAACAAACCGAATACTGATGCAAAGTGGGCTTATTTTATCCAAGGGATAAGTATATGCTTTTTTTGTCATACTTACTTTATGAATTTGATAAAAATGCAAATTCCATTTATGTAAGTATGATTAAACCCATTTTGCGTAAAGTTTGTTGAGCGACAAATCGGGGTTTGCGTTTTTTGTGCGCTAACTCTGGTTGGCGCACTTTTTTGTTTCTAAGGAGAGGGAAAATGACACGCAACCAATGGCTGATTCTGATTATCGCTTTAGTCGCTTTTCTTATTTGGAGGCTTGTGGGAGCATTTTTGATGTTCCGTTTGTCTGAGAGAACCGGTAAAAACCGCAAAATAAGATTGGGGTATTTTGTGCTATGCTTTTTCTTTGGATTGCCCGCATATCTTTATGTGGCATCTTTGCCCGATTGGCAAGTTCTTTTTCATCTTCGCAAAATATGGTGGGTAATAAATTCCGACGCCTCTGAAAACGGCTCTCGTATCAGTCCTCGCCTGAAATTTTCAACGTGGATACCCGAAACGCCAAAAAAAGACAAAAGCGCTGAAGTACATCGGTTCCTGACCGGAAAGAAAATTAAAGATTTTCGCTGTGAAAGGATGGTCATTGTAAGCGAGGTTCCAACAAATGAGTGCTACTTGTGTGAGCGAATAAAAGGACCTTTTAAACTCTGTCGCATCATTCGCAAAGATAGTTATACCGACACTCCACTTTGCACCGAGTGCATCAACGCATTTATCGAATACAATCCCGATTCGGTTTTTGATTTAGACAAATTGGAACCATAATCATAATAAAACACAAAAAGCCAACGGCATTTCACCGTTGGCTTTTTCTATCCATTGTAGGGGCGATTCACGAATCGCCCGCCTTTCGCTTTTTAATTATCACTCTGCACTTTTCACTCTTCACTCTGCACTTTCTTCCCCCCGAGCTTCGACCAAAACTTGAAGGTCAAGGGCCAGAGGATTCCTGCAACAACAACGATGAGGAAATAGCGAACCGCCGCACCGACGTTCACGCCAAACAGAGCGTTGATAGGCGCTTTGAGGCCTACACGTACTGCCAAAACGAGTCCTACGCCAATGGCGAGCTTAAGGATCTGTGCCCACCATACGGCTTTTGTTTCAAACTTGATATAGTGGCGGTCAAGGGGGTAAATGATGCAAAGACCGATCGCCAAGGCAAGCATCTGCCACGCATTCTTTTGTCCGCTTGCAAGGTTTGCAGGGTCAACGTCGGCAGGGAAGGGATAAAGAGATACAAACAAAAGGTTTGCAATTGCCGCAGCCAAAAGCACACCGCAAGCAATGTAAATTCTCTTCGGCTTGTCAAAGCCTTGGTAAACAACGTAATAAAGTCCAAAGATCACAACGAGTGCAATGCCAAGGGAAACAAAAACGTCAAGGGGCGTGTGTACACCGAGGTACATTCTCGAAAGCCCTACCAAAAGCACGAGAACAACACCGCCAATTTGAACGGCACGCTTTTTTGCACTTCTTGCAATGCCGCCCCAAAGGCCTGCCGCGCATTGCGTATGACCGCTGGGGAAGGAATATCCCGTTGCCGCCTCGCGTGCGCTTTCCACAATGGTAAAGTTGGGGTCAAGCACCCAAGGGCGCGGAATACGGAAGCTCATCTTTAAAACTTGAATGCAGATCGTTCCCGTAAAGCAGGTAAAAAGCAGATAGTATCCGCGTCTTTTATCCACGCACCAAAAGAATACGAGCGCGAGCACAATGAAGAGCGTTTCCTCGCCAAACAGGGTGATAAAGGACATAAACGCATCACCAATGGGTGTACGAATGCTCTCTAAAAATCGCAAAAATTCCATAAAGATCAATCCTTTCTTGTGATTTGTGCTTCTATTTTACCATTTTGTCATCAAAAATGCAAGCGTTTTGGCGAATTTTGATAGATTTGCCTCTGCGGATTTCGCTATTTTCCTTGATTTTTCGTGTGGGATATGCTATAATGATTACAACCAAAGCAAAGGAAGCTGAAAATGAACGAGATCCTATCCCCCAACGCGGTGCAAGCACTGCTTTTTTGGTATCAACAAAATAAGAGAGACTTGCCGTGGCGACACACGTCCGATCCTTATCGGATATGGCTTTCCGAAATTATGCTCCAGCAAACGCGTGTTGAGGCGGTCAAGCCCTACTATGCTCGCTTTTTGAATGCCGCGCCCGAGGTTGAAGCGTTAGCCGCGCTTCCCGAGGAGAGGCTGATGAAGCTTTGGGAGGGCTTGGGATATTACAGCCGTGCGCGCAATTTGCAAAAGGCGGCGCGCGTGGTGGTCGAGAGCCATAACGGTGTGATGCCGAGAAGCTATGAGGAACTTTTAAAGCTCCCGGGCATTGGCGAATACACCGCAGGTGCCATTGCGTCCATTGCGTATGGCGAGCGTGTTCCCGCAATCGATGGCAACGTCTTGCGTGTTCTCGCCCGTGTGAGCGGAAGTGAAGCAGACATTGCTTTGCCCGAGACCAAAAAAGAATTTCGAGGGCAGCTTGCACGCGTCGTTCCCCATGAGGCAGGGGACTTTACCCAAAGCCTTATCGAGCTTGGTGCCACCGTTTGCGCGCCCAACCGCGAGCCTCTATGCGAGGTGTGTCCGCTGCGCGAGTGCTGCGTGGCATATCGCGAGAAAAAAACAGACGAAATCCCCGTGCGTTCCCCCAAAAAGCCGAGACGAATTGAAGAGAGAACTGTCTTTCTCATTCGTGACGGTGACCGCACGGCACTCCGCAAGCGTCCCCCAAAGGGGCTTTTGTCGGGGCTTTACGAGCTCCCGAACGTTCGGGGGCATTTGAGTGAGGGGGAAGCGCTTGCGCATTTGCGATCTCTTGGCTTTGAGCCCTTGCGCATTCAAAAAATCGAGAACGCCAAGCATATTTTTACGCACATCGAGTGGCATATGATCGCCTACGACGTGCGCATCACTCCCGAGTTTGACGGCTTGCACGGCGAGTCGGGAATGCTCCTTGTGCCAAACGGCGAATTGCACCAACGCTATGCAATTCCGTCGGCATTTGGCGCATACGTTCAGTATTTATGACAGAGTTTGTATCTTTTTGAGCCAACCGCCCGAAAACACAAAATAACAAAAAAGGAAAGTGGCAGTTATGAAACATATTTTCATCATCAATCCCGCGGCAGGCAAGGATAACTCCTTTGATAACATCAAAAGAATATTGGAGCTGAAAAAGGTAGAGGTCGATTATGAGCTTTACGAAACGCAAGCACCCGGTGATGCGACCGCATACATCCGCGCTTACTGCGAGGCACACCGCGAGCCCGTACGCTTTTATGCTTGCGGCGGTGACGGAACGCTCAATGAGGTCGTCAACGGAATCGTTGGCTTTGAGCACGCATCTATGAGCTGCTATCCTTGCGGAAGCGGCAACGATTTTGTCAAATACTTTGGCGGCAAAAAGGTGTTTTGGAACCTTGAGGAGCTTTTGGAAGCTCCCGAGGAATACATCGACCTGATGCGTGTAGGCAACAAATATGCCATCAACGCAACACATTTTGGGTTTGACTCCTCTGTTGCCGAAACGATGATGAAGGTGCGCCGCAAAAAGCTTATTGGCGGCAACAACGCCTATACCACGGGCATTGTGGTGGCACTTTTCAAGGCGATGAAAAACCCTTGCAAGGTTACGGTCGACGGAGAGCTTCTCAATCCCGAGGGCCATATTCTGCTTTGCACCATTGCCAACGGTCAATACGTAGGCGGCTCCTTCCGCTGCGCGCCCCGTTCCACCAACAACGATGGGCTGCTCGAGGTCTGCCTTGTTAAGCCGCTTTCTCACCTGACCTTTGTCAGTCTTATCCAGGGCTACACCGAGGGAACACACCTCGATAATCCCAAATTCGATAAATATCTCGAATACCGTCGCGGCAAAAAGATCGAGATAGAGGCTCCCGAGGGCTTTGTTTATTCCTTTGACGGAGAGCTTATCCGCCAAAACCGCTTCACCGTTGAGGTCGTGCCGGGCGCCATTCGCTTTGCCGTTCCCAAAAGCGCGACTTATCTGCCCGGGGAAGGGCACGTGCCGCATTATGTCAAAGAAAAGGAAATTGTCAATGTACCCTGAGTATCTTTTTAACAACGATACGCAAGATATGAGCCGCCGCGTGCGGGAGCTCGCCGCAAAGGATGAGCCCACGCTGCGCGCGCACTGCATAGAGGTGTCCCGTCAAACGGACACCTCTTCTCTTGCTGTAAAAGAGGAATGTATCGCAAAAACCGACAACGCCAAAGCGATTTTCGCAAATTTGAAGCGCATCACCGAGGGGCTTTCCGCCGCTCTTGCGAGCCGAGCGGATATTTTTCGCGCACGGAGCGGAAAAGAAGATTTTTCCACTGTGTGCCGCGCGGTAACGCAGATAGAGGCAGAGCGGCAGCGCTTGCTTTTTGCCATCGCCGCCCTGGCGCAGGTGCGCCAAAGCATTGCCGCGGCGGTAGCCGAGGCAAACCGCGCACTGCATTTGTTCTCTTTGGCGGGGCGTGCCGTCCCCGAGGATGCACGTGCCCATTACATAGCGGCAACCGAGCAGAGCAAAGCCGCCTATGTGCACTTGACCAAGTCGGATGCCACCCTTTGCGAGGTGCAAAATTTTTGTATGACCTTTATTGAGCAGCACCTGCCCGCCTTTATGCAACGCCTGCGTGTAGCTGCCGATTTCAATCACGGGGGAGAGGCGCTCGACCACAGAGGAATCCGCGCTCTTTGCCACGAGCTGCTTATTCTGACCGATCGCTTGCCAAGTGTCTCTTTTTGACGGATATTGCGATGAAAAAATGCAAAATCTCTAAAATTTTTTAATAATATATATTGATTCTTTAATGGATGTGTGATACAATATATATGAATAGAATAAATTGGTTCATCCATATTTTTCTAAATTAGGAAGTCGTCGGAAAAACCGACAGAACGGGGGACAAGACCTTGAATCTTCAACACTTTTTTGCAATGTCATTCGGCCTCAGCGTAGAAAACATTTATTACATTGCCATTGCTGTTTTGGCGTGTATTCTGGGCGCTGAAATCGCAGGCATCTGTATGCTCATCGGCAAAATGCGCCGTGCACGCAACGGTGAGGCAGATGCACCCAATGACGAATACGATAACAACACAGGCGCGAACTATGCCTTAGCTGCGCTGTCCTTTGGTGCTGTGTCTGCCACGGCAGAGCTGGTTCTTTTGGTGCTGGCAATTGCCGCTTTGGTAGGTGCTTTTGTACTTTGCACTCTTTTGGTTGCTTTTTATGCCAAGGGATATTTGCTCATTTCCGCAAAGGCGGCAAAATCGGCAAAGGAAGCAGAGGCAAAGGCGAGAGCCGAAAGAGAAGCCGCACAAGAGGCGCTTGCCGTATCTGCTACCGAGGAACTTTATGAGGACGAAGAGCCTGTAGAGCAATATGACGATTATGCAGACGACGTAGCGGCACAAGAGGCTATCTCCAATCTCATCGCAACTGAGGATGACATTCTTTCCGAGGAGTACGAGGAAGAATCCGAAGAGATTGTTGAGGAGGTAGAAGAGGCTGAGGAAGCAACCGAAACCGCGGTTGTTGCACAAGAGTCCGGTGTTCCTACCGTTCAAACCGTTGAACGCACCATCATCACCGAGGGCGCACCCGCTTATGGAGGACAAGCCCCCATCGTTGAAAAGCACATCATCGAAACCACCAAGGAAATCATCAAGGAGACCAACACCACCACCGTTACCGAGGGAGGCAGAAGCGAGCAATTCAGCCCTGCTACCGAGGAAATGATGAAGGCGATCACCGAGTTTATGAAACTCGAGACCCAACTCCGCATGGAACGAGAGGTTCCTGTTGAGCGTCCCGCCGCAGAGGACGGAGCAAGTACTCCCGCTTTTGCCGACGCCGAGGATGAAGAGGTCGAGCCTGATGAGGTCGACACCGAGGACGAGCTCGATGCCGAGGATGAGGCACAAAGAGAAGCCGATGCAGAAGAGAACGACGACGAGTACGAAAGCGATCTCTTTGGCAACGAGCGCATCGTTGGCTTTGATGAAGAAACGGGCTGCTACATCATCGCGCGCTATCGCAAGAGCTGCGAGGCAAAGCTGATGCAATCCCGCCCCGCAACCAAAAAGTATTACAGTGCTATCCGCAACGCGCTTATGGGCTATGAGGGCACCAAGGAGCGCATGAGCTGGACCATTGACACCTACACAAACGAGCATACACAGATTGCAAAGATCAACGTTCGCCCCCGCACGCTTGATCTTTATCTGGCACTTGAGCCTTCCACCCTCGAGGATTCGGTCTACCGCGGCAAGGATGTTGGTGGCAAAAAGAAATATGCCGAGACTCCCTTCCTTTACAAGGTCAATTCTCCTCGCAAGCTCACGCTTGCACTCGAGCTCGTTCAACGCGCTTGCGAAGAGCAAGGGCTCTCTCCCATTGACATTGAAGAAATTAACTACGAAGAGCAATATCCCTTCACCGACACCGAAACGCTTATCACCCGTGGCTTGATCCGCGAGTATTTGCGTGAGGAAAAGCCTGCGGCTACCTTTGAGCTTGACCCCGATCACGTACCGCAGCTGATCGAGGAGGACGAAACCGTTATTCCCGCAAACGCAAACTTCACCTGGGAGTTTGATAACGACCAACCCGAGGTTGAAGAGGTTGCAGAGGAACCCGTGGTCGAAGACCTCGTAGTTGAAGAACCTGCCTCAGAGGTCGTAGAGGAAGTACCTGTTGTTGAAGAACCCGTTGTTGAGGAAGCTCCCGCAGCACCCGTATCGGGCACGACCACAACCACCACCACGCACGAAACCATCCGCACCATCGAGCGTCACTACACCGAGCGTTATTATGCGAGCGGCAAAGAGGCAGAGGTAAGCGAAGCAACCCGCACCATCGAGGTGCTTCCCGAGCCTGCAGCCGAGCCCATTGAGGCAGAGGTAGAGGAGATCGCTCCCGAGGTTGCAGAAGAACCCGTTGCACAAGAAGTTGCCGAAGAGGTAGCTGAAGAACTTGTAGAAGAATCCTCTGAAGAAGTCATCGAAGAGATTGTCGAAGAAGTTGTCGAAGAGGAAGAACCCGTAGAGGAAGAGATTATCGACGACGAGATCGTAGAAGAGCCCGAAGAGGCGACCACCGACGAGCAGATCGCGCAAATGCAAAGCGCAGTAGCCGCCCTGTTTGGCGACGATATCTTCGAGGAGGACGAGCCCATCGAAGAGCCCGCCCCCGAGGTTATCGAAGAAGAAACCGTTGAGGAAGAATCTATCGAAGAAGAACCCGCAGAAGAACCCGTAGAAGAAACTGCTGAGGAGACCGCTCCGGAAGAACCCGTCGAAGAGCCCGCGCCCGAAGCAGAGGCTGCTGTCGAGGTCGTAGAGGACGTAATCGAAGAGGTCTACGAGGAAGAGGTCGAAGAAGAAGTCATCTACGAAGAGGTCTACGAGGAAGAACCCGAAGAAGAGATCGAAGAAGAGGTTATCTACGAAGAGGTCTACGAGGAAGAGCCCGAAGAAGAGTCCGAAGAAGAAGTTATCTACGAAGAGGTCTACGAGGAAGAACCCGAAGAGACCGAGGAAGAGTATTACGAAGAAATCGTTTACGAGGAAGAGCCCGAGGAAGAGACCGAAGAGGAATACTACGAAGAGGTCGTCTACGAGGAAGCTCCCGAAGAGGACGAAGAATATTACGAAGAGGTTTACGAAGAAGTTTACGAGGACGCTGAAGGCGAAGAGTACGAAGAGGTCTATGAGGAAGAGGTAGAGGAAGAAGAGGTCGAAGAGCCTGCTCCCACTCCCGCACCGCAGCCCGCAAGCGACGTAGTTCTTCTGGACGTATGCGTATTCGATGATTATTTCGATAACGGCGCTATCGTCAACCTCGAAACCCTCAAGCAGGTGGGTCTTGCACCCGAGAGCGCAACGCGCCTCAAGGTCTATGCAAGCGGCGCGCTTAAGGGGCAGTTCACCGTTGAAGCAAATCACTTCACACTCGATGCTATCAAAGCCATTGGCGATGCCGACGGCGATTCCATTATGATTCGATGAAAGGAGGAGCAGTATCAATGAAAATGACAAGAAATTCTTTTGTGCGTAGAGCGGTACTGTTGCTCACTTTCGCGCTGTTGTTCACACTCCTGGCGGCAACCGCCGTTATGGCAGGCGACCCCACCGAAACCTTGGTGTTTTCCTTTAACCCCGAGGAGTGCTCGGTTCTGTTAGAGAGCAACAAGTTTGACGAGCCCGTTCAAATGGAGCCCGACGTTCCCGTAGAAATTCCCTACGGTGCATCGGTTACCGTTACGGTTACTGCCAACATGGGTTACAGAGTTGTCGACATTCAAGATGCAGATGACAACAAGTCCATCAAGCAGCCCGATAAGCCCGTTTATTTTAAGCCGAGCTTCTTGGCTTCCGTTCGCGGCAAGATCTTGTGCGAAACCAGCGTGTTCGACGTTGACTTTGAGGTCGATGACATCCTCTATCAACCCATCAGCGGTGATATGGCAGAGTTGAGCGGCTTGAAGTACTACTACAAGCAGCCCACACAACCCACCGTACTTCCCGAGGTTGTACGCGACGGTTACAGATTCGACCATTGGCAGGTTATTAAGAGCGACGGAACCGAGGTTCAAAAGCTTACCAAAAATTCGGAAGGCAAGTATGAGATTCCCTCTGAGATCATCAATGGGGATATGGTTGATACCGGTAAGATCTACCTGCATGCCGTATTCGTTCCGGTAACCTACGAGGTCATTCGTCACGATAAGGCGTATGATACGGGCGCCGGCACCACCATCAAGCATCTTGGCACCTATGTGGGGCAGATGCCTATGGATGCCATCGTTTCCGCTCTTACGCAAATGGGCGACGACGGCGAGAGCACCGACCCCGCAAACCCCTATCTCAACTACAAGAGCTATATCGGCTACAAGCTGTTTGTAGACGGTGACTATCCCGAAAAGCACATCACCATCCCCACCGAAAGCACCAACCCCAACACCTTTGAGCGTTGGTATCTGCCCATTGTTTACGCACTTGAGTATCAGCTTACCGGTGGCACGTTGCCCGATGGCGCACCCACCGCCTACACCTACGATACCTACACCTCCATTCTGCAGCCCACTCGCAGAGGCTATCAGTTTATGGGCTGGAGAGTGATCGTAGATGACGTTCTGGTCTGCGAAACAGGCAAGGACTTCGTTCTTGGCAACGAGGGCGAAAACAACGCTAAGTACGCGGCAAAGAACGAGAAGATCGTTCTTGAAGCCATTTGGCAAGCCGAAAAATACAACATTACCTACAACTGGGGCGCTTCTGCCGATCTGATTGCAAACAAAAACGATTTGATTGGCACTTACGGCAGCTTCGAGTTCGATAAGGTAACCTTTATTCCCAATCCCGTTCGCGCAGGCTACACCTTCAAGGGCTGGACGCTGACCTATACCAACGGTGATGCAACACCCGATAACGTAGGTCTTACAGCAGCAAACGGCGGTTACAATCTCGACGGCTCTCTGCACGCGCAGGAGATCACCCTCACCGCCGCTTGGGAGGTTGAGGTATACAACGTGATCCTTGGCGGTCAAGAGGATGCCCCCGAGGGCTACACCACCGCAATTCCCGGTGTTCAATACGATGCACCCCTTTCCATTCCCGGCGGAGCGGTCATCGTTCCCGCAAGAGAGGGTTACACCTTTGACGGTTATTGGAGCGCACCCAACGGCGGTGGCAAGCAGTATATCGACAAGGAAGGTAACAGCGTTTGCGCTCTGTGGGATCTCGATGGCGAAAACGGCTCTGTAACGCTGTACGCCAAGTGGGTCATCAATCAGTATAGCGTCACCATTGATCCCATTCAAAAGATTCCCGCAGGCAAAGAGGTGATCATCACCGTTTACGTTGGCAACACCCCCGTGGTCTATACGGGTGAGCCCATCCTTTTGGATTATAAGACCGCGTTCTACGTTGTTATTACGATGCCTGCAGGCTTTGAGATCGTTGCTTGGAACGTAGATAACTTTACCGCCAACGGCAACGTTTTCACATCCTCCAACCTTGTTGTTGGAGCAGAGAATATGACCTTGAGTGCACAGGCAAGACCTTCGGCTCCTGTTCTTGGCGGCGACGTCATCTCTATCCGCCCCATATCCGATACCGAAATTAAGGTTCTGTTTGCCGATGCAGGCATTGCATCTCTTTACGAGGTTGCCATCTCTCTTGACGGCAACGTTGCAAACCTTGCCGCCGATGCGTGGAAGTCTATCGCAGCCGATCAGGATAGCTACGTGTTTGGCAACCTGCAGCCCGGCACCAACTACTATGTATTTGTTCGCCTCAAGGAGACCGCCGAAACCTTCAGCGGCATCGCGCTTATTCAAAAGACCTTGACCGAATACGACGAATACGTTGAGGAAATGGTTGACCGCCTCAACGGTATGATCACCAAGGATGACGGCGGCAACGCAAAGGGCGTTATTCAGGATACCATCAATGCCATTGATGAATTGAGAACGCAAGATCCTCTGCCGGACGACTTCTACGATCAAGTAGAGGCGCTGATCGCCGCAATTGAGGCAAAGCTCATTTTTGCAAGATTGCAGGATGCAAAGATCGCCGCTCTTGAAGCACACCGCGAGGAGTGCATGGCTTCCGGCTCTTTCAGTCCCGAAAACAAGACTCTGCTCAATACACTTTGTGCCACCGCGGTAGCCGATATTTCTGCCGCAACCACCGAGGATGACGTTGAGGCCATCTTTACCACCGCAAAGGCAGCTATGAAGGCTGTTCCCGTAACCTATCTTTACGATGCGGGCGGAATGATGCAGCTGACAAGCTTGCTCGGCCTTGGCCAGGATAGTGGCATCACGCTCAATTCCGTCGAGGATATCAAGGCTCTGCGCCGTGCTATTGCCGATGCGATCGCCGCAGGCAACATTACGGCAGATAGCTTTATCACCATCGAGGAAGCCACACAGCTGCTTCGTGCTCTTGATACCGTAGCGGCATACAATTTCAAGCTGATCAACGTTCAATCGCTCGATGGCGACACCTTCACGCTCCGCCTCACCATTCCCGAGGCTTTGGCAGGTTGCACGGGCTTGCAGGTTGCTTACTTCAACCAAGCAACCGGAATGCTTGAGCTGCTCGAAACCACTGTTGAGGGCAACACCCTCGTATTCAAGGCAAAAGAGATCACCGATTTCGTGATCCTTGCCGACCCCACCGTTGATCTGACAGTCGTTATCATTGTGCTTGCCGCAATTCTGCTCTGCCAGCTCGTTGCCATTGCGTTCGTGCTTGTCAGCCGCAGCAAGGCAAAGAGATCCGTTATGCACGCAAGTGTGGCTTTGCCCATGTTCTTAACCATTCACTTCCTGCCTGTTGCCAATGCCGAGCTTATCGCGCTTGGCTTGGGTGCTGCCGTTATCGTGGCACAAATCGTGCTGATGTGGCTGCTGCTCTCCTCGGGCATGATCCGTGTTTTCAAGACCAAAAAGACCGATCCCGAAGAGCAACCCGTTACCGCAGTAGTGCGCGAGGAGGACCTGCAAGAGGATCCCTACGCTGCTTTTGCTGAAGAGGAGCCCGACGGTGAGGAGACCGAAGAAGAGGGCGGGGAAGAGGCTTTGCAGGATGCTCTTGCAGACGATGCCTTTGATGAAGAGCTTGCCCAGGAGCTTGCCCGCGAGCAAGACGAGTTAGCGGCTGCCCAAGAGGTTGAAGAGGTCTACGACGACGAAGAGTTCATCGAAGAGGACCCCAACCCCTACTATTCACTTGATGAAGAGGAGAATGTATATGCGTTTGATGAAGAAGAGACCGAGCGAGTATCGGATGTGGATGCGCCAGGTCAAGAGGAAGAAGAGACGCCGTATGGTGACGATCCCCTTGACGGAGTCTTTGGAGGAGCAGGCGGGCAGGATGGCATCGCCGACGATGAAGCAGGATATCCGCGCTATGCAGACGCGTACGCAGAACCGTACGAATATGGAGTTGAAACGGATGCCTCGTATGCCGAGACCGAAGACACTGACCGAGAAGAGACAAGCGGTGAGGGATCGGTTGATGCAACGGCATATATCGTAAACGACGAAGAAGAGCTTTCCGAAGAGGAAGAAATGTACCGTTACGACGAATAAACCAAAACAAAAAAGCTTGGCGGTCTGCAAAGTGCAGACCGCCATTGAAAAACATGAAGCAAAAAGTGATAAAATAAAAAATAAAGAAATTTTTAAAAAAGTATTGACATTTTAGCCCCTCGGGGGTATAATAATATCGTAGAGCACCGATGACGGTTGCTCCCTCAAAAGTGATTATTAGAAATAACCGCCTTATGTGAGAGTCAGGCGGTTATTTCTTTTTTATTTTTCGCGGTGATTATTGAAATAATCAGCGAGAGCGATAAGCAAGGATAATATCATCAGCAATTCGACCAATGTTACGTACATTGTTATCACCTCCCTCCAAATGATTCGAAGGGAGAAAAAAGAAATTTTCGCTCCCCTCTGTTAAAGGGGGAGCAACCGCCACCGTAAATGGTGCCCTACGGGTACTTTAGTACCAAAATCATTATACCACAATAGACATATTAAGTCAAGACCAATTTTCAATTTCTAATTACAAGGTAAAGCAAACCACTCTCGCTTTGGAGATTCCTTTTAATATTAAACTATAAATCAAACAACACCGTAGGCAATCGTTGGGTCTACAAAAAATGCAGACCGCCTTTTGTAATATATTTCCCATTTCTATTTACAAAACGCAAATTTTGTGGTATACTGAAGGAGCATATATATGCAATAAAATTTTTGAGAGGAAATCACTATGAAGCTCAACTACAAACGTGTGTTGCTTGTTGGAATGGCGTTTTTTCTGATCTCCGCATTTTGGCAGGCATACGATGCAATCGTCCCGCTTATCTTAACAAACCACTTTGGTCTCCCGCAAACCATCTCCGGTGCAGTTATGTCTATTGATAACGTCCTTGCCGTATTTATGCTCCCCATTTTTGGTGCACTTTCCGACAAGGTGAACACGCGCTTTGGTAAGCGCACCCCCTTTATCTTCATTGGTTCTATCGTTGCTATGGTATCCTTTGTTGCGCTTACCTTTATTGATAGCTATCAGATCGCCAGAGTAGTGGCGGCAGGCATTCCCGAAATGGCACAAGGAACCGACGCGGAGATTGAAGCGATCCGTAAGCTCACCGTAGAGCTGACCGTAGCAAATCCCTTGCCCTTTATCGGTTTTATTGCAACGCTGCTGGTCGTGCTTGTGGCAATGGCTACCTTCCGCTCTCCCGCAGTTGCTCTTATGCCTGACGTTACCCTCAAGCCGCTCCGCTCCAAGGCAAACGCAATCATCAACCTCACCGGTACGGCAGGCGGAATTCTCGTTTTGGTGCTTGGAATGGTATTTGCAACATCCAAAAACCACTATATGCAATATACGGGCTACGTTGTAGCTGTCGTTTCCATTATGCTTACGGGTCTTGTCGTTTTCCTGCTCACCGTCAAGGAGAAAAAATGGGCGGATGAAATGGAAGAGGACTCGCGTCGCCTCGGACTTGAGGACACCCCCGCAGAAGTGGATGCAAGCGTGCAAAAGCGCAAGCTTTCCAAGGGCGAGATGAAGTCTCTGCTCCTGATCCTTGCATCGGTTGCGCTTTGGTTTATCGGCTACAACTCCATCACCAGCAAATATTCGGTATACGCTACCAATATTCTCGGCTTTGATTTTAACTTCACGCTCATCATCGCGCAAGCGGCGGCAATCGTTTCCTACATTCCCGTAGGCATTGTTGCCTCCAAGATCGGAAGAAGAAAGACCATTCTTTCGGGCATCATCATTCTCGCATCTGCGTTTTTCATCGGTAACTTTATTACCCCCACCACACCCGAATTGATCATGTATCCCGTGTTCATTCTTGCGGGTATTGGTTGGGCAACCATCAACGTCAACTCCTTCCCCATGGTCGTTGAGCTTGCAAGAGGCGGCGACGTTGGCAAATATACGGGCTATTATTACACCGCTTCTATGTCGGCACAAATCGTCGCACCCATTCTTTCGGGCGTTCTTTATGACCTGATCGGCATGCGCTACGTATTCTTTGCATTTGGCACGGCGTTTGTTTTGTTCTCGTTTGTTACTATGTTCTTTGTAAAGCACGGAGATGCCAAGGTCGTTGAAAAAAAGGACCTGCTCGAGCAGCTCGACGTTGATTGATGGCTATGATGATATTGATTAACATTGTTGTATTGCTCGCAATTCTTGCGCTAACACTGTTGGCAATTTATTTGTTTGTTCTTGTGCGCCCGCCCAAAAAGACAAAGCCTGACCCTGCACTTTTGCGCGATTATGCGCACAGAGGGCTTCACAACGGCAAGGATGCGCCCGAAAACTCGCTTGCGGCATTTGAGGCAGCCTGCCAAGCAGGATACGGCATTGAGCTTGACGTCCAGCTCTCGCGCGACGGCAAGGTAATGGTCTTTCACGATTACAAGCTTGCGCGTATGACGGGATGCGACAAAAAGCTTTGCGAGCTTACCGCCGAGGAATTGACCGCTCTCACCCTCGGGAGCTCCGACCAAACGATTCCCACCTTCGAGGAGGTCCTGTCTCTTATTGACGGCAGAGTGCCTCTGCTTGTAGAGCTGAAGGGCGAGAACTTTGACACCTCGCTTTGCCCCGAGGTTGCAAAGCTGCTTCAAAATTACAAGGGCTTGTATTGCATCGAATCCTTTAATCCGCTTTTGATCGGGAATATGAAAAAGCGTTTTCCCAAAACGTTTTGCGGCTTGCTTTACACAAACGTGTGCAGGGATAAGAAAAAGCACTCCGCGCTCAATATAGCCCTTACCGCAATGGCGCTCAACGTTGTGGCACGCCCCGATTTTATTGCGTTTAGCAAGCACGATAGAGATTCTTTGCCCGTAAAGATCACCACAAAATTCTTTGGCGCGCCCAAATTCGTTTGGACGGTGAACACGCAAGAAGAGCTTGACACCGCCCACAAAAACGGTGAACTGCCGATATTTGAAAATATATTTTAAGTGAATATGGATCTATAAACACAAACCGCACCGTCAACCATTGACGGTGCGGTTTGTATTACGAAAGGAATCTTTATTGTAGGGGCTGTCTTCTGTCGCTGCAAACGGTTATATCAAAACAATAAAATAGCCTGTCATTCTGAGCGGAGGAAGGCGCTCGCGCCGACCGAAGTCGAACTTTCGCGCAGTGAGATAACGGAGCGAAAGCGCGAGCCTTAAGGCGAAGCGGGATATGGCTCAAAATTTTGGTGGCTTTCCAATGGGATGTTACATTCGCTTTGGCAAGCTACCCAAACTCCCAGCCATATCCCATCGTCGCATTCGCTCCTCGGTTTTGCTTGTTCGCTACGCTCAACCCGCAAAACTTCGACTTCGGGCTTCGCCCTCCGCTCAGAATGACATACAGGGGTTCTATTTACTGTATATGTTAGAAAAAACGGGCGACCCAATGGAAGGCGGCAAGCCGCCAAGAGGTTGCAAGCAATCTCTTCGCCCCTACAAGAGTTGTGTTTAGTCGTCTTTGCTTGATAAATTGGAATTTGTTTGATTCAGATTATTTGCCTTTTTTCTTTGCAATGTGTGAAACGATGGAACAAACAATTATTCCAATTATGAATGGGATAGCAAAAAGTAGTCCTACATCCCAAGGTGCGCTATTACCGGGTGCATATCGAAGAACTGTGCAGTTATAGGTTACCACAACGCACATAATGTTTGTAAGTAATATTGCAAGTGCTGCAAATATCGTTGATAACTTTTTCATTAAAACCTCCTACTTATGTTTCATTGTTTTGATAAGTATTATAGCTCCAAAGACCACAAACAACACCGATACCAGCATTGCTATAAATGTGCCATCAATGACTATCATAGATGACTGTGCTATTTTGTCAGCGGTTTCAGAACTAAATACCGAAATAGCACCAAACACGATTAGCGAAACGCATCCTAAAAGCGAAATCACAAGGCCTAATATACCGAGAAGTTTTTTGTTTCCGTTAATCTTCTCGGCAGGCTGCACGCTTGTTGGTTCTTCAATATCTTCTTTAACGAGATAGTCTATACTGACACCGAAAAGTTCGCTGTATTTTTGTAGCATTTCGGCATCGGGGGATGTCGTTCCGTTTTCCCACTTTGAAATCACTTGCCTTGAACAATTCAGCACCTCGGCAAGAGCTTCTTGGGATAATCCTTGTTTACGGCGCAAGTTATAAAGTTTTTCCGACAGCGTCATAAGTACCTCCTTACGCCATTAGTTTAACAGCTTTGCCTTTGATTGTCCATACACGATCGTAGGCAATTCCGCAACGAGCGTTAACATTTATAGTTTTCGTCAAATTCTTATTTACCAATTGCTTTCCAATCAACCTTATTGTATCATAAAACTCTCAAAATGTAAATAAGACGGCTTGAATTTTCACTCAAACCGTCTTATTTGTCTATCAATCAAATATCTCTTAAACTACACCGTAAGCGAGCATTGCATCTGCAACTTTCAAAAATCCTGCGATGTTAGCACCTGCAACCAGGTTGCCTTCCATGCCATACTTCTTTGCGGCAGCTACGGAGCTGTCGTAGATATTCTTCATAATGTCCTTCAGTTTTGCGTCAACCTCGTCTGCCGACCAGCTGTAACGCATGGAGTTTTGGGACATTTCAAGGCCGGATACGGCAACGCCGCCCGCGTTAACTGCCTTAGAGGGAGCAACCACTACGCCGTTTGCCTGCAGGTATGCAACTGCCTCGTTGGTGGCGGGCATATTGGAGACCTCAACGTAGTACTTGAGTCCGTTTGCAACCATCTTCTTTGCGTCGTCAATGTTGACCTCGTTCTGCGTAGCGCAAGGCATAATAACGTCAACTTTTTCTCCCCAAGGCTTTTGGCCTGCGAAGAAGGGAACACCAAACTTATCTGCATAATCCTCTACGCGGTTGCGGCAGGATGCGCGCATTTCCAGCAGATAATCGATCTTTTCTTGGGTAGAAACGCCGTCTTTATCGTAAACGTAACCGTCGGGGCCGGAGATGGTAACGACCTTGCCGCCCAGCTCGTTGACCTTAATAACGGTACCCCAAGCAACGTTGCCGAAGCCGGAGATGGCAAAGGTCTTGCCCTTGATCTCTTCGCCGTAGGTCTTGAGCATTTCAGCGGTGTAGTAAACTGCGCCAAAGCCGGTAGCCTCGGGGCGAATGAGAGAACCGCCGTAGGAGCGACCCTTGCCGGTGAGAACGCCGGTGAACTCATCGCGCAGTCTCTTATATTGACCAAAGAGGTAGCCGATCTCGCGTGCGCCAACGCCGATGTCACCTGCGGGAACGTCGGTGTCGGGGCCGATGTATTTTTGCAGCTCGGTCATAAAGCTCTGGCAAAAACGCATAACCTCTCCGTCAGACTTGCCCTTGGGGTCAAAGTCGGAGCCGCCCTTACCGCCGCCCATAGGAAGCCCCGTCAGGGAGTTCTTAAAGGTTTGCTCAAAGCCGAGGAACTTGATAATGCTCTCGTTTACAGAGGGGTGGAAGCGCAGACCGCCCTTGTAGGGACCGATAGCGCTGTTGAACTGAACGCGGAAGCCGCGGTTGACCTGAACCTTGCCCTGATCGTCTACCCACGGAACGCGGAATTTGATAATGCGCTCGGGCTCAACCATCATATCGATGATGCCGCGCTCAATATAAATGGGGCTTTGCTCCACAACGGGCTCAAGGGATTCAAGAACCTCGCTAACGGTTTGGTGGAACTCGCTCTCGTCGGGGTTACGGGCGATAACGTCAGCCAATACTTTTTTCAAATATTCGTTTTGAATGCTCATGATACAATTCCTCCTTGTTGGATGCTTTTTGCAAGTTTTGTTCTGCGAGATTGCATTTCAAAATGCACAAAAGTGCATAATCTTGCAAAAAGCAGACTACTATGCAAATATTATAATACAGAATATGCAATTTGTCAACGGCTTTTTTGCAAAAAAATAACGCTTGGAAAAACTTTTTTGTATGGGATTATGACGAATTTATAAGTCAAAAAGCTCACACAGGCGCCGTGCGGTGTCGGGGGCGGGAGAGGTGAGGGGGAGTCGGTATTCCGTGCGACAGAGCCCCATTTTGGCGGCTACGAACTTTACGGGGATGGGATTGGTCTCCCAAAAGAGTGCCTGCATCTTGGAAAGAACCTGCTTTTGGCGCTGATGCGCAAGCTTCCAGTCTCCCGCGGCACAAAGGCGGCATATCTCGGTCATTTTGCGGGGAGCAACGTTGGAATAGACCGATATCACCCCCGAAGCCCCCAAGCGCATAGCCGAGGCCGTGTGGTGGTCGTTGCCCGTGTAAACGTCGAGCTTTGTGCCGCATTCCGCGCAGAGAGAGGCAAGGAGTGAAAGGTCGGGGGAAGCCTCTTTGATTGCCACAATGCTCGGGTGCTCGGCAAGCTCGCGGTAGTGAGCAAGCGTCATCGAAAACCCCGTTCTTGCGGGGACGTTGTAAAGAATGAGCGGCTTTTTGCCGGCTTCCGCTATTGCGTGATAGTGCGCTACAATGCCGCGGTCGTTTGTGCGGTTGTAATAGGGCGTGACCGCCAAAAGAGCATCCGCGCCACTCTCGGCAACCGCCTCTGCCAATTCGCACGCGTGCGCGGTGGAGTTGGAGCCGCACCCCGCCAAAAGCGGGAGCCGCCCCCCAATCTGCCGCGCGGCAAAAGCGACAAGCTCTGCGTGCTCGTCAATAGAAAGCGTCGAGCTCTCCCCGGTCGTGCCCGCCAAAAGGATCGCCCCAACACCGGCTTCAATTTGCATCTCTATTAGATTTTGCAAACTTTCGTAATCGATCTCCCCCTTGTAGAAGGGAGTAATCAAAGCCGTCGCAACGCCCTTGAATATGGTTTGTTTTTCAATGCTCATAAGGAAATCTCCTTTCAGGTGAGTTTGCGAAGAGGTTTTGGGGGGGGGGGGGGGGGGGGGGGGGGGGGGGGGGGGGGGGGGGGCGCG
>JBGVQK010000069.1:0-27196 GCA_045127455.1 Eubacteriales bacterium | reverse complement strand
CCCCCCCACAAATCTATTTAGTGCTTGTGTCTAATCAGCCCGACGAGCTTTGCAATCTCCATTACTACGAGAGGAACGAGGATGAGGCCGAGGGCAATCAGGTACATATGCCAGGGCAGAGTAACCATGCCGAACGCGATGCCAACGGGTGTAAAGAGCACGAGGGCAACGAGTGCGATGGAAGCCAGAGCTGCGAGGTTGAGTGTACGGTTGGTGAACACACCAATCTTAAAGAGCGAATGCTCGCTTCTCATATTATAAGCCTGAACGATCTGGCAGAGAGCGAGAACGGCAAATGCCATAGTGCGGCCTGCATCAATGTTGGCATCGTTTCCGCCCCAACCGATCCAGAAGGCAACCAGCGTCAAAGCCGCGAACATCATACCCTGGAGAACGACACGGATACCGAGTCCGTGTGCAAAAATGCCTTCGTTCTTGGGCTTGGGCTTGCGGTCCATAACGTCCTTTTCAACCGCTTCCATACCAAGGGCGATTGCAGGGAGGCTGTCGGTTACAAGGTTGATCCAAAGCAGCTGCATAGAGAGCAGAGGCGTCTTTGCCCATACGAGCATAGCGGTGAAAACGGTAATCACTTCACCAATGTTGGTGCCGAGCAAGAAGCCGACAACCTTTTTGATGTTGGCGTAAATGCCGCGGCCTTCCTTTACTGCCTCAACAATGGTAGCAAAGTTATCGTCGGTGAGCGTCATATCAGCGGCACCCTTTGCAACGTCGGTACCGGTAATACCCATTGCACAGCCGATGTCGGCAGCCTTGAGTGCGGGAGCATCGTTAACGCCGTCACCGGTCATCGAAACGACCTGCCCCTTGCGTTGCCATGCTTTTACAATACGGATCTTGTTTTCGGGGGATACGCGAGCGTAGACCGAGATCTGCTCGACTTGCTCGTCAAGCTCGGAGTCGGTCATAGCGTCGAGCTGCGCACCGGTAATGGCGCGGTCGCCATCCACAAGAATGCCAAGCTCGCGAGCGATTGCGGATGCGGTAACAACGTGGTCACCGGTGATCATAATGGGCTTAATGCCTGCGCGACGGCAGGTTGCAACGGCAACCTTTGCCTCAGGGCGAGGCGGGTCGATCATACCCACAAGGCCCATAAAGGTCAGTCCGTTTTCAAGCTCGTCAGAGGTCGGGTTTGCGGGAACGGTATCAATTTCCTTATAAGCGATTGCAAGAACACGCAAAGCGTTCTCGCTCATGCTCTCTGTCATTTCCTTTGCCGCTTCAAGGTCGCCCGCAACGCAGCGGACAGCCATCATATCAAACGCACCCTTTACAATAACGATGTTCTTGCCGTCAATGCGGTTAACGGTGGTCATCAGCTTACGGTCGGAGTCAAAGGGAATCTCCGCCAAGCGAGGGCTTGTGCGGTTGAGCTCATCCTTGGGCATGCCGTTTTTGTGCGCCGCAAGAACGATAGCGGTCTCGGTAGGGTCACCGATGTGCTTCTCGGTGCCATCCTCAAACACTACGGAGCCGTCGCAGCAGAGCGTGCCCCAAGCCAGCAGCTTTTTAATTTCTGCGGAGTTGTTTTCGGTAATATCTTCGGTGTTCTGGGCGCCGTCGAGGTAAGCCTTAACAAGCGTCATACGGTTTTGCGTCAGCGTACCGGTCTTATCCGAGCAGATGATAGATGCACCACCGAGGGTTTCAACGGCGGGCAGACGGCGGATCAGCGCGTTGCGCTTAACCATTCTTTGCACACCGATAGAGAGCACGATGGTAACGATTGCGGGAAGACCCTCGGGAATAGCGGATACTGCCAAGGAGACAGCCGTCATAAAGATCTCAAGAGGGGGAGTGTCATTGATAAGACCTACAACAAAGATGACACCGCAAGCGGCAAGGGCAACAATGCCGAGATACTTGCCAAGCTGTGCAAGCTTTTGTTGCAGAGGGGTTTGGGTCTCGCTTTCGTTGTCGAGAAGGTTTGCAATGCGACCCATTTCGGTATCCATACCCGTGGCGGTAACAACGGCGGTTGCGGTGCCGTAGGTTACGCTACAACCCGAAAATACCATATTGCTGCGGTCGCCAAGAGGCGCTTTTTCGGCAACCTCTGCCTCGGCATCCTTTTCGGAAGGAACCGATTCACCCGTTAGAGCAGATTCCTCGCTCTTCAGGCTCACGCTGTGGAGCAGCCTTGCATCGGCAGGGATGAAGTCGCCTGCTTCAAGCTTGATGATGTCACCGGGAACGAGCTCGGAAGCGTCGATAACAGTCTCCTTGCCGTCACGAATGACGCGCGCGTGGGGCGCGGACATATTTTTGAGTGCATCGAGTGCCTTTTCGGCTTTGCCCTCTTGATATACACCCATTGCAGCGTTGAGCAGAACGATGAGCAAAATCAGACCGGGCTCAAAAAGCTCGCCCCAATTCTTTTCTACGCAAACGATTACAAAAGAAACGATTGCGGCGGCAATGAGGATCAGGATCATAACGTCCTTGAATTGGTCGAAGAAGCGTTGTGCGAGCGTTTTCTTCTTTTTCTCACGCAGGCGGTTGGGGCCATGCTTTTGCTGCAGCTCGGCTACTTGCGCGCCCGAAAGACCTGTTTCGCGATTGGTAGAGAGCGCGTTCAGCGTCTCTTCTTTGGATTTGTTGTGAAATAACAACGTGGGTTTCCTCCTTTTTATAGTAACATTTTTTAAGAAACAAGCGTGTAGTCGGTTGAACGCATAACGCATTCAACTGTTTTTAGTAGGGTAAAATATATAAGGTACTTCGCCGAAAAAACGATGGGGTACCTTTGCACAAACAATACTATACCATATTTTAGGGATTTTGTCAAGAGGATATGCAAAATTCGCAAGGATTTTCGCAAACAAAAAAGAGGAAAACTCTGTTTGAGCCTTCCTCTTTTGCTTTATTAAGCTGCACGAACTTTGGTATCCATGATCGGGCAGAAGAAATAAACGATCTCCACGGCGGCTTCCTCGTGGGCAAGCGCAGGGCCTGGCAGGGGAGCGAGTACCACCTCAACGTAAGGTGTGGGATTGCAGTTCGTCTTGCTGGAGAGCGTTCCGCCGCCCGTAATATTGCCGAACATTTCGCCCCAACCGCCATAGTAGTTCAGGTATTCCTGAAAATCATTGTAGTGGTTGTAGGTGTAAAAAAGATAGCGCTCGTTCGGGTCAATAATGAGGTCACCGTTGCGGTCATAGCGCGCATAAACGATGCGTGCCGCACCGCGCGTGATGCGGGTTCCGTCGTTGTAAATGCGAACGACGTAGCCGTCGCCGCTTGTTGTGCCCGTGGTGCCAATGTCGATCTCAAAGTAGGTCAGATCCCCACCGCAACCGCTGATATCGGGGAGCGCGGGTTCGTAAGGATATCTGCGCGTGTCGCCCGAAAATTTAGAGTTGTTTAAGCGGAGATACTCTCCCCATTTGTCGGTGGATGGGTTTCCGCTTTTTTGCGAGGTATAGTTGGCAGGAATATCGCCAAAGGCGTAAACGTATGCGGCAACCTCTTCAAGCGTGATGTAGGCGCCACCGCGATAGATCTCCATAACGACCTCGCCACTTGCGTCAACAAGAAGGTAAACGTCCGTGCCGATAAAGGTGGCAACCGAGTTACGAATGTATTTGCCGTCCTGCATAGGGCGATTTTGAGCCACCGTAGGGGCTTCATCGGGGACGGTCAGGCTTCCCGACATAAAGCCGTACTTCGAGCGATAAAAGGCATCCTCGGCGCTCTCTGCTGGCTCGTAGTCGGCATAGAACTCCTCGTGCGACATATTCTTATATTTGTCATCATATTCGCTGGGCTCTCCCGTGTTACCAAAGGAGGGAGTCGTCGTCTCGGGCGTGGTCGCCTCTGTGGTGGAAAGAGGGAACAGCGTGTTTAGAATATTGCAGGAGCAGAGCGGCGCAACCGTGACCGCCAGCACCAAAAACAAAAGGAATAACCGTTTAATAGATCGCATAAATTTACCTCGCTTGTTTACTACCTATTTATTATAGCACGAGAGAAAGGGAAAGTCAATATCGGGCAATAAAAAAGACCCACCCCGAAGGGTGGGTCGGTGAGTCAAGCTCGGATATTAGTAGTAAATTTCGATGTTGTTAATTCTAACTTGTGCAGAGTGAGTGTACTCGACCTTTGCAGCGTTGATTTCAATAGTAACTACCTTATCGTTTGCAGTTGCCTTGTAGCCTGCATTGGTTGCGGATGTAACAAGTACTTCTGCATAGGATGCACTGGTGCAAGTGATTACAAGTTTAGCGATGGTTTTGTTGGTTTTGCCAACTACTTCAAATTTGCTGTTTGCATAGCATCTGAAGTGGTCCTCATCGGAGGTTCTGATATCATTGGAAGCGTTCTTATGGGAAATAACAGTAAAGTTATCAGTTGCCCAAGTGATAGTGAGCTTATCTGCTGCGAGAGTGCCGCCAACTGCAGTAACACCAATGGTATCTTTTGCGCCGGTTGCAGGAGTGGAAGGAGTATCGGTGTTGTCGCCGCCTTCGTTATCGTTACCACCTTGGTCAGGGGTAGCGGGAGCAGCAGGAGCGATAGCGTAGTTCAAGGGGAATTGATCAATACCGGTGTTCTCTGCGGTGATGTAAGAAAGCTTGGAGCAGCTTACAGTGTTGAATGTGTTGTAAGTACCAAGGTAGTATTCAACGCCGCCGAAGTCGGTTGCCCAAGCATTCAGAGTTGCATTGTAGGAGAATACGTTTGCGTTTTCGGGATCGTATTTAACGGAATCCTTGCTGTCAGCGTTCTTGTAGAGGTAGAGATAGTTCTTTACGCCATCCTTGAGGATGTAGAACTTGTAGCCGCCCTCTGCCTTTTCAGCATAGATAGCAACTGCCTTAGTAGCATCCTCAGTGGTGGTGAGGTATCTGCCGCTAACGCCGCCGTCAAGGTACAGAGTCTTGCCACCGTCCAACTTAGCTTGGAACAGGGAAGCGTTCAGAGCAACGTTTTCAACTACCAAAGAGAACTCGAGCGGGAATTGATCAACACCGGTGTTCTCTGCGGTGATGTAAGAAAGCTTGGAAGCACTTACAGTATTGAATGTGTTGTAGGTGCCAAGGTAGTATTGAACACCGCCGAAATCGGTTGCCCAAGCGTTTACGGATGCATTGTAAGAGAATACGTTTGCATTTTCGGCATCGTACTTAACGGAATCCTTGCTGTCAGCGTTCTTGTAAATGTAGAGGTAGTTCTTTACGCCATCCTTGAGGATGTAGAACTTGTAGCCGCCTTCTGCAGCTTCAGCGTAGATAGCAACTGCCTTAGTAGCATCCTCGGTAGTGGTGAGGTATCTGCCGCTAACGCCGCCGTCAAGGTACAGAGTCTTGCCACCGTCCAATTTAGCTTGGAACAGGGAAGGAATGTAGGGAGCGGTAGTGGAGAGAACAACGCTGGGAGCAACTTCAACAGTGAATTCCTTAGTAGCGGTTTTGCCGTTGATGGTTGCGGTAGCGGTCAGCTTAAAGGTAACGGTAGCAGCACCGGGAACAACGTTGATCTTGTTATCAACGATAGCGAAGTTGGTGGTGTCGGAAGAGACCCAGGTAATAGCAACGCCTTCGTGGAGAGTGCTTGTGGTGGGGAGAACCAGCTCAGTGGTTTTGTTGATAGACTCAGGAATGTTGAGTTCGTCAAGAGCTTCCTGTGCCTTTTCTTCATCGGTCTTAACGATGAGTTCGATGTAATTAAATGCAGAATTGGAAACGGGAACGAGATAGAAGTTGCCGTCGTAAATGGAAATGATACCGGTTACGTCAGCCTTCCAGCCTCTCTTTTCAGCGTGGGTTGCGATGAATGCATCCTTATCAGCAGTGGGGAATGCAAGAGTAGAGCCGGAGATACGCAGGTAAGCTTCCTTGCCGGCAAGCTTGAAGTAGAGGTAGCCGTTATCAAGCGCTTGACCGCCGATCTCAACGCCCTTAATGGTAACGAGAGAAGACTGCTTGGTAACAAGAGCAGCGTCCTTCAGGTTTGCTGCGTTCTTGAAGATCTCGGTGTAATCAATAGGAGCAACGGGGGTCTTTTCCTTGGAAAGGATAGAAACGGTTGCTTCTTTGATTTCGTGAGTGCCACTGTAAATGTCCTTCTTACCGGTTGCAGAAACGGTCATGCCGATCTCGATGCCGAGGTCAGCAGGATCATCGGTCATACCGTAAACATAGTAAGCACCGCCGGTTGCATCTTGCAGGAATACGCAGTTGTAGCTGGAGCCGGCTTTCTTAGAAACGATACCGGTAACAACACCCTCAACAGCAGTAATGGTTGCATCCTTTTCAGCTGCAATGTACTCATCCCAAGTCATCAGTACATATACGGGAACAGTGAGGTTGAAGGTCTTAGTAGCAGTTTGATCGCCACCCTTAATGGTAGCAGTCAAAACGTACTTAACTTCTTCTTTGGACTTTTCGTCAACGTTTACAAGGTAGTTGTTTTCGTCGAATTTTTCGATTTTAACCTTGTCGGTGTTAACAGACCATTCAACGGTGTGCTTAACGCCGGCAATGTTAGCTACAGCGGTTACCTTGAAGTCAGCGGAGGTAACGTCCTTGTTCTTGTAGAGGTTGTAAACGTAATCTGCAGCTGCATTTACGTCATACACAACCTCAGGCTCTTTTTCACCAAACAAATTGCTGAGAAAATCGCAAGATGCAAGGGAGGTTACACAGAGAGCCAGGGTCAACAGAACTACTAAGAGTTTTTTCATGGTGGTTTCTCCTTTTGTTTTTTGTTTTTTATTTAATTTTTTCAAATTAAATTCACTGAATGGTGATGGAGTCGAGTGCAAATACCTTGATTTGGATCTGCGCCTCGGTTTCTCCTTCGGGCGTGTAGGAGTCGATAACGCCTACAACGTCGATGGTTTGACCTTCAAAGCGGTCGGGAGTTACAAGCTCACCGTTCTCGCGAAGAACAATGGTGCGAACGGTAATTTGTACGCCATCCTTTTCGCAGGTCAGGGAAATTGCACCTGTGTTGTCACCGGTCTTGGTGGCGTAGGTGTCAACTACCTTCAGTCCTTTAATGGAAACGGATGTGTAGAGCGCCAGCGCATCGTTGTCAAAGGAAATAGTCTCTTCGCCAACGGTCATATCGGTCTTGCCGTTTACAAAGGCAGCAAGGTCGGTAATTTCGGTGTAGGCTGCGGTGTGTCCTTTTTCAATCAAATGCGTGTAAGTGGGATCGCCCGGCTTCATTTGGTCGTATTCAAGGCCTGCGATCTGATAAGCGTTAACGACCTCGGCATATTGGAAGGTACCAACGATGTGAACAAGGTTACCTGCTTTGAGGAATCTCTTTGCGCTGGTAGCCATATTGTAACCGTAATAAACCTGCATGCCGTAGTATCTGTCGTCCTCAGCATCATAAGCCTCAAGGTAGAGCGTGCCGTTGGTGTCTTGAACAATAACACCCTCAACAGCTACCTTAACGCCCAAATAATCGTCGCGGTTGAGACGCAGCTCTTTGAGCGTGATCTCGGTTGCTGCTCCGTAGGGATAAGAAGGATCTTTCTCTCCGGAGTGAACGTAGAGCTTTTCATTGGTTGCCTGATTGAGTGCTGCCATACAGGTCGTGCCGTAGCGGTTTTGACCGGTGTTGGAAGCAACTGCGTATCCGCTTTGCAGAATTTCAAGGTTGAGGTTGCGCCATTCGCTGTTCTCGTCTGCTTTGTACCAAACCCACAGCAGGTGACGGCCGTTGTTATCCTTGTTCCACTCGGCGGTGTCGGATTCGACCATAATGGCGTAAGCGTTCTTCAGCTTCTCTTTTGTGTGAGCGGCTGCTGCTTTGCCCCATTCTTCAAGTCTACCGGTTGACTCGGGGGTGTCAATTGCAAGATATCTTGCTTTGATAATGCCCTCGGGGAAGTCGGCGGATTTTTCAACGTAAAAGTGTGTTGTGTCACCGTCAATGTAGGATTTAACGGTTACTTCGATCTTTTTTGTTTCGGATGCCATATCCAGCTTGAGGTCGGTAACGTAGTCAACGTGTACGTGCTCGGGTTCTTTGTTGCAAGCCGCAAACAGGGAGACGAGCATGAGCAGCGCGGCAACGCCTGCCAATAAGCGGAGCATCCGGGGGGCGGGGGTTACCCGCCCTTTTTGAGTGGATGTGTTCTTCATAAAAGTAAATAGGAAAGATTATTGGCCGATTTGGTGCTTGCACTCCTGAATAGCCTTTTCAAAAGCGGTCTTAATTCCGGCGGGAGTAGCACAAGAGGGATCGGTCATGCAGAATTGGATCAGCTTGCCAACCTCGTCACGAGCTGCGGAAGAACCGTTGAATGCGGGGGAGGTGTAGTAAGCGTCAGCTTGCTCCAAAGCAACCTTGGTTGCAAGGAGAGGCAGACCTTCGTAACCGTCTGCTGCCTCGAGCTCTGCTGCGTAAACAGCGTTATCGGTAACGTTTTCGAGAACCGGAATGTAACCGGAGGTCATACCGAACTCAGCTTGGAAGTCGAGGTTGGTGGTGAGGAACTTAACGAAGAGCCAAGAAGCCTTAACTTCTTCAGCGTTAGCCTTCTTGAAGATGCAGAGAGAAGGACCTTGGGAGATAACCTTGGGGTTGTTAGCGTCTACTTGAGGAACGGTAGCAATGCCAACTTCAAACATAAAGTTGCCGGCATCATCCTTGGGGATCTGGTGGTTTGCACCTGCAGAGGAACCGATGCACATATAGCATCTGGTTTCGCCTTCAGCTGCGGTGAAGAGACCGGAGGTGTAGTTTTGGAAGATCTCTTGGGTGGTTACCAGACGATCTTCGTACCAAGAACGAAATTCGGCAACGAATTCGCGGTTGGTTTCGTTATTGAACAGGAAGTGCTCACCGGTTGCGCTGGTGTAGTCGGAGCCGTATTGCTCGCACATGGTGATGAACCAGTTAGCCTCGGAGTCGTAGCCGAGAGGAATGGACTTGGGATCAAGAGCCTTGATTTGTCTGCAAACCGCTTCAAGCTCATCCCAGGTGGTGGGAACCTTAAGGTTGTTCTTTTCAAAGAAGGTCTTGTTGTAGTAAAGAACCTCGGTGGACTTGGACATAGGCAGTGTGTACATCTTGCCGTCGCCGTAAACTCTACCTTCTTCGTAGTAACCGTCGATGAAGTTGTCGATCTGCTCTTGGGTCAAGCCAAGGGTTTCGGTGGAGCCATCTGCACGGGTGATGGTCTCGGTGGAGCTGATATACTCGTCAAGGGGTTGAACAGCGTAAGCAATGTTGTACATAGCTACGTGGTCGGGATAGCAGTAAGCGATGTTGGGTTGATCACCAACGGTGATCTCGGTTTGGATCTGGTCACGAACGTCGTCGTAGCCGCCAACCTGCTTGTGCTCGATCACGATGTCGGGATAGAGCTTGTTGAATTCTGCAATGTACTTATCAAGTACAGCGCGCAGGGATTCGCCCATGGTGTGGTAAAAGGTGATGTGGGTCTTGCCGTCGTTGTTCTTGTTACCAAACAGGTTACAAGAGGTCATAGCGAGCAAGGGGAGAACTAGCAGAGCAACTGCCAGCAAAAGGGATACGATTCTTCTTTTCACGGTAGAAGTTCCTCTCTTTCCTAATTTTGTTTATTTTTTATAATCTACAGCCAGGGGAGCTGTAATTACCTGTGGTGTATTAGCCCTTGATACCGCTTCTCGATACGCCCTTCATAATATATTTACGAAGGAAGATGAATACGAGGAACAAGGGAGCGGATACGATGGCAACCGCTGCCATCTGTACGGGAATGTTAACGTCGCCGGTCGTAGTGGTAAAGGCGTTACGCAAACCGTTTGTAATCAATCGGTGCGCATCGTCGTTAGCAACCAAGCGAGGCCACATGTAGGAGTTCCATGCGCCCATCATCTTGAGAATGGTGATCGAGATGAGAGTGGGGAGCGCCAAAGGAATCATAACCTTCCAGAGATACTTGATATCGCTGGTGCCGTCTACCTTTGCTGCCAGGTACAGCTCGTTAGGAATCTGCAAAAAGTTCTGGCGGAGCAGGTAAATATAGAAGACACTTACCAGGAAGGGAACGATCAGAACGGTAAAGGTGTTTTTCCAGTCACCCATCGAAATCAACAGATCCGAACCGAGCTCACGTCCCAAGGTTCTCAGGCCAAGGAAGTTACTAACGGTTTGGTAGTTGGTGATGGTGAAGAGCTCACCGGGAATCATCATGGTTGCAAGGAGTGCTGCAAACATTGCGTTTTTGCCCTTGAATTCCAAGCGAGCAAATGCAAACGCGGTGATAACGGTGATGACCAAAGAAAGAACGGTGGAGACCACGCCAACGTAAAGGGTGTTGGCGAACAGCGTATCAAGATTTGCGGTGTTAAAAGCTTCAACATAGTTGAAAAGTACAATTTTGTTTGGCCAAAGGGTTTGAATGGGCAAACGGTACTCAGCCAATTCCTTTACAGAGGAGATGAGCATGAAGTAGAAGGGGAAGACGATGATGAGTGCCATAATAACGAGGAAGACATACAAGAAAATTTGTACCATAATGCGGATGACGCGTTGGCGCGATTTTTCTTTTTCAATGTCCTTCTCAAAAACCATAGTTTTTTGATCTGCCATACTGTCACCTCCTTAATAGTGCGTGTTCTTCTTGCTGACGTAAAGGTTCAGCATAGTGACCACGAAGATGATTCCAAACAGAATCAAAGCGGCGGCACTGGCTGCGCCTTGGTTGCTCTTCAGCGAGTCGTAAATGTATCCTACCATAGTGTTGAGGCGTCTTGCGTCACCGGTGGGACCCATATCTTCGCCAAAAATACCAACAACGCTGGAGTATTCCTTAAATCCGCCAATAAAGCCCGTGATAACAACGTAGGTGATCATGGGGGAGAGGAGCGGAACGGTAATGCGGCCAAAGGTGCGGAGACGGGATGTGCCGTCTACCTTTGCAGCATCGTAATATTGCTTGTTAACGCTCTGTAAGCCGCCCAAAAGAACAAGGATCTTAAAGGGGAGTGCGTTCCAAACAATGTAGATGACCATAACGGTCATATTTGCAAGCTTTGTAGAACCAACGTTGATCCAGTTGATGGCTTCACCGCCAAAGAACTCGATCACGTTGTTGATGATGCCCGCGGTAACGATCAATTCATTTTCGCTACCGAAATTGCTACCAACCATACTAAACATTGCGGCAAATACCATACCGATTGCAATGGAGTTGGTTACGTAGGGCAGGAAGAAGATTGTTTGCAAAAATCTTCTAAAGGGTCTGATTGCGTTGAGGCAAACCGAAATGACGAGCGCAAGAATTGTGGAGATCGGAACCGTCAGCACGCACAAGAGAATGGTATTCGTCAGGCAGTTGATAAAGCCTTGATACTCAATAACGTGAGCGAAGTTGCCAAGTCCGATTTCGAATTTTGCACCGCCGATAACGGCTAAGTTGTTATATCCTTCCAAAAAAGCCATACGAATCGTATTGATGATCGGCCATGCGGTAAAGATCAACAAAAGTACGATCGCGGGGGAAAGATACAACCATGCCTTCCACGGATGTTTACTTCCTACCATAGCGCCTCACCTCAAAGTTTAGAATACTTTCTCTTCAGAGCTGCGGTCATGAAGTCGTCATTGTTTTGTTCGGAAACGACGATGCGCTTCTCGTCTTGCTTACTAAACAGGAATACCTTGTGAGGCTTGAGGTTGAAACGAACGGTTGCGGCGCTTGTATCGATCTTGCAGTCACCGTCGATGATAGCACGAATGGTGGGGTTGCAGGACTGTGCATGCTTTGCAACTACGCTTGCGTCACGACCCATAACCTCAAGGGAGGTCAGATTGCAGGTCATGCGGCCGTCCTCAGCGGGAATGAAGCCCTCGGGACGAATGCCAACGGTTACGAGCTGGTCGGCTACGCAGGGAACATCAAGAACGTCCTCGTCACCGATGTAGAGCTTGCCGCCCTTAACTTCACCGTTGAATACGTTGATGGGAGGAGTACCCAAGAACTTTGCAACGAACAGGTTGGTGGGGTTGTCATAAACCTCTTGCGGCTTGCCAACTTGTTGAATAACGCCGTCTCTCATAACAACGATCATATCAGAGATGCTCATTGCCTCTTCTTGGTCGTGGGTTACGAAGATGGTGGTGATGCCGGTCTCCTTTTGGATGCGGCGGATCTCTTCACGCGTTTGCAGACGCAGACGGGCGTCGAGGTTGGAAAGGGGCTCGTCCAACAGGAGCACGCCGGGCATTTTAACGAGTGCACGAGCGATAGCAACACGTTGCTGCTGACCGCCGGAGAGCGCGTTGGGCTTTCTCTCCATCAGCTCGTCGATCTGTACAAGCTTTGCTGCCTGGTAGGCTCTTTCCAGCATCTCTCTCTTGGAGAGCTTGTCGGGGCCTTTGAGGTTTTGCAGAGGGAACAAAATGTTCTGCTTAACCGTGAGGTGGGGGTAGAGTGCGTAGTTTTGGAATACAAGACCGACTCCGCGGCTCTCTGCCGGGAGGTTGGTGACTTCGTTATCACCAAAGTAGATCTTACCGCCCGAAACCTTTTGCAAGCCGCTGATCATGTAGAGCGTGGTGCTTTTACCGCAACCGGAGGGGCCAAGCAGACCAATCAGCTTGCCATCCGGAACAGTAAAGGTGAAATTATTCACCGCCATGAACTCTTGCTCACGCTTGTTACGGGGAGGGAAGATCTTTGTTACGTTTTCCAATACAACTTTCATACAAGACTTCCTTTCTGTTCGCTTATATAAATTTTTTGTTTGTTTACGAGTTCTTTTCTTTTTCCGCCAACGCATCGGCGTGCAGTTGTTTCTTGTACTCCAAAAGCTCTTCGGGGGTGTCGAATATCATTTGGCTGGCAAAATCCACGGTAACGGTTCCCGCCAGCATATCGTGCAAGGGGGTGTTTGCTTGCGTAAATATCAAAAGCGCCACCTGTGCAATTGCAAGCAAAAGCAGCAAAGCAAGGGTTACGATGCTTGCTGTGCCCAGTATCAAGGAGAGCAGAACGAATACGGGGATCATCGTCTCCACGGCATACTTGCCAAGGAGTGCGCGGACAAGCAGGATCAAGGGGGATACCTTGACGCCGTCCACTCGCATAACTGCTACGCCAAACACCTTTTTGCCAACGGTTTGACCGTTTTTAAAGAGCAGCGGAACAACAAATTCCAAAAGCAAGGTTGCTATGAGAATGGAGAAGGTGATGACCAGCAGAATGAGTTGATTGACCATTCCGTAGGCGTAAAGATACTCTTCGTTTGTAAAGAGCGCCTCAGAAGCCTCGTTAAAGGCGGCTTTTTGTTCCTCGGTGAGGGTGTTGTAGCGCTCCTCTGTCATCGAAATGGAAAGTGCGCCTTCCAGCTCTTCTTTCGTCATAAAGCTGTTTAAACCGTGCTCTTCCACATATTGAGAGCAAATCGATGCCATTTTTTCCTGCTGCGTATCAACGCCGAGTATTGTGGAAAGTAAAAGGGCAAGTCCCACTGTTACGATGGCAAACAGAATAATATCACACAAAAAAGCGGATATACGTTTCCACATACTCGCTTTTTGTAAATCATAAATCATGGTAAAACCTCCGCTATTGCAGACTCCGCGCATACGCGCGGACAAAAATCGCGGGCGCGCCCGCGCATACACACATTATTAGCAATATATATTATAACATCAACATACTACAAAAAGCAACAGTCTTTTTGGTTTTTAGATAACTTGACTAAAAAATCGTCATTGTGCCCAATGGCACTTTATCAAGGTACAGTGGGGTGTTGGAAAAAGCCGACGAAAAAGGGGGCAAAATCTGCCCCCATTGTGTATTTTGCGCAAAAGCTATACATTTTGACGCAAGACATAGACTACATATTATTTCGTCATTTTTTCCTGCTTTACTTTTTTATCTACCACGTGGCGAGATGCCAGCTCGCGGTGAATATCTTCAAGTGAGATGCCTGCCTCGATCATCAGCACCATTGTGTGATAGGCAAGATCGGCAATTTCATAGATGGTTTCGGCGCGGTCCTCTGCCTTTGCGGCAATAATGACCTCGGTGCACTCCTCGCCTACCTTCTTGAGGATCTTATCAAGACCTTTTTCAAACAGATAGGTCGTGTAGGAGCCTTCCTTCTTGTCGATTTTTCTGCCTTCAATCAGCTTCATCAATCCTTCATAGGAGAATTCCTGCAGCTCATCGCTTTCCCAAACGGGGGTCTCGAAGCAGGAGTCGCTGCCCGTGTGGCAAGCAGGACCATCCTTTTCAACTACCACGACCAAGGCGTCCTTGTCGCAGTCGGCGGTAATGGAAACGATGTGCTGATAGTTGCCGCTGGTCTCGCCCTTGAGCCAAAGCTCGCCGCGAGAGCGGCTCCAAAAGCAGGTCAGTCCTTTTTCCATAGAGATCTGCAGGCTTTCCTTGTTCATATATGCCAGCGTGAGCACCTTTTTGGTTACGGCATCCACCACAATGGCGGGAATCAGCCCCGCGCTGTCAAATTTCAATTCATCAATATTCAACATAACGTACTCCTTGCTTTACAGGCGTGCGGGAATGCCCGCCTCTGCCATTTTTTCTTTGAGATCCCTAATGCTGACCTCGCCAAAGTGGAAGATCGAAGCAGCAAGTCCCGCATCTACGCGGGGCAGGGTATTAAAAAGAGTGATAAAGTGCTCGATGCACCCCGCGCCGCCCGAGGCGATAACGGGAACGGAAACGGCGTTGCAAACAGCTTCCAGCATTTCAAGGTCAAAGCCCCCTTTGACGCCATCGGTGTCGATGGAATTGAGCACGATCTCGCCCGCGCCCGAGTCGACGCCGCGACGGATCCATTCAATGGCTTCCATGCCGGTATTTTCTCTTCCGCCTTTGGCAAAAACGCGAAAGACACCGTCCACGCGCTTGACGTCAGCAGAAAGCACCACGCACTGGTCGCCGTAGCGTTTGGCTGCCTCATAAATGAGAGACGGGTTGCGAATGGCACCCGAGTTGACGCTGACCTTGTCGGCACCGCATTTGAGCACGCGGTCAAAATCGGCAAGGGTGTTGATGCCGCCGCCAACGGTGAGGGGAATAAACACGCTTTTTGCGGTTTCGGTGAGAATGTCGGTAAAAAGGGCTCTGCCCTCGGCAGATGCGGTGATGTCATAAAAAACAAGCTCGTCGGCGCCGTTTGCGCTATAATATTTGGCAAGCTCAACGGGCGAGGAAACGTCCGCGAGCCCCCCGAAGTTGACGCCTTTAACCACACGGCCGTCCTTGACGTCAAGGCAGGGAATGATGCGTTTTGTAATCATTTTACCACCTCCGCAGCCTCTTTTAAATTGATCGCGCCCGTGTAGTACGCCTTGCCGATAATGGCACCGTAAAGGCCCATCTCAGAGAGGCGTTTGACATCTTCGAGAGAGGATACACCACCCGATGCAACGATCTGCATTGAGAATTTTTGGGAGAGAGTGCGATAGAGCTCGAGGTTGGTGCCCATCATGGCACCGTCCTTTGAAATATCGGTGCAAATGACCGTTTTTACGCCTACGTCCTGCATTTGACGGAAGAAATCCTCGCAGGAAAGGTCGGTTTTCTCCACCCAACCTTTAACTGCTACGTAGCCGTCCTTGAGGTCGGCACCCACGGCAATGCGCTCGCCGTACTTATCAACGGCATTTTTTACAAAGTTGAGATTGCCAACCGCGGCAGTACCGAGAATGACGCGGTCAATGCCCGCAGAAAGGTATTTGTCAATGACATCCATCGAGCGAATGCCACCGCCAACCTCGCAAAACAGCCCCGAGGTGGCTTTTATTTTACAAACGGTATCAAAATTTGGGGTAGTGCCGCTTTTTGCGCCCTCAAGATCCACAATGTGAATACACGTGGCACCCGATGCGGCAAAATCGGTGGCGATAGATGCGGGATCATCGCTGTAAACCGTCATTTGTGTATAGTCGCCCTTATAGAGTCGAACGGCTTTACCTTCATAGAGGTCGATTGCGGGAAAAAGTTTCATTTTTGCACCTCCCATTCGCAGAATGCGCGCAAGATGGAGAGCCCTACCTCACCGCTTTTTTCGGGATGAAATTGGCATCCCATTACGTTGCCCGAGGCAACTGCGGCAGTCAGGGGCGCACCGTATTCAGACGTTGCAATTACGGCGCCGTCACAATCGGCGGCATAAAAAGAATGAACAAAATAAACAAAGTCGCCCTCTTTTAAATATTTGAAGAGGGGATGCGGGCGCGTAAAATGCAGAGAATTCCAACCAATGTGCGGAATTTTCAGCCCCTCGGGAATAACGTCGGCAATGGGGCGAACCGAGCCCTTGATGAGCCCGAGCCCTTCGTGCTCTCCGTATTCAAAGCTGCGCTCAAACAGCAGCTGCATCCCAAGGCAAATACCCATAATGGGTTTACCTGCGGCGGCTTCTGCTTTTACGAGATCTGCCATTCCGCTCTCGCGCAGCTTGCGCGCGGCGTCCTCAAACGCACCTACGCCCGGCAAAATCAGGCGGTCGGCGGCGCGAATGACGTCGGGGTCACACGTAACGACTGCCTCGGCGCCGATGGCGGAAAAGGAAGAGGCAAGTGAGAAGAGATTGCCCACGCCATAGTCGATAATTGCGATCATGAGAGCACTCCCTTCGTTGAGGGGATGTCATTGGCAAACAGGGGATCAATGGCTACCGCCTCGCGCAGACTGCGCGCAACCGATTTGAAGGTTCCCTCAATGATGTGGTGCGAATTTTTGCCCGCCAGCTGACGAATGTGCAAGGTGCTTTGCGACGTGCGCACGAACGCGAGCCAAAATTCCTCGCAAAGCTCGGTGTCAAACGTGCCTACCTTTTGGGTAGGAATGTTGAGTGCGTAGTTGAGAAAAGCACGACCCGAAAGGTCAACTGCCGAAAGGATAAGAGCCTCATCCATTGGAAGCACGGTATCCCCATAGCGGCAAATGCCTTTTTTGTTGCCGAGCGCTTCGGCAAAGGCAGTGCCGAGCACAATGCCCACGTCCTCAACGGTGTGGTGATCGTCCACCCAGGTGTCGCCCTTGCATTCTACGGTCAAATCAAAGCGACCGTGACGGGCAAAAAGCGTGAGCATATGGTCAAGAAAGCCACAACCGGTGTCAATTTTCGAGCTTCCGTCGCCGTCAAGATTGAGCGAGAGGCGAATATCGGTTTCCGCGGTTTTGCGGTTGATCTGTGAGGTTCTCATTGTTCGTTTTCCTCCAAAATATCTGCTATCGCATCGAGGAGCGCTTGCATCTCTGCCCGTGTCCCAACGGTGATGCGGTTGTACTGTGCGATGAGGGGATTGTTAAAGTGCCGCACCAAAATTCCGCGCTCGCGCAGCTTTGCATAGAGTACGCCGCCCTCAATTTTGGGGTGCTTGGCAAAAATAAAATTGGTTTTTGAATCGGTCATCTCAAAACAGAGTTTTTGCATAGCATCCATACAAAAAACGCGATTTTCGACCACCGTTTGGCAGTTTTTGCGGGTGTAATCCTCGCTTAAGAGCGCGCCAATGCCCGCCGCCATCGTCATAGAATTGACGTTGTAGGGGTTGGTGGAATATTTGACCGTATTCATATCGCGAATGAGGTCGGGAGAGGCGATGCCAAAGCCGAGTCGTGCCCCCGCCATCGAGCGGGATTTGGAAAAGGTCTGGGTGACGATCAAATTGTCATATTTACGCGTCAGGGGAGCGGCGCTCTCAGCGCCAAAATCGACGTATGCTTCATCAATTACAACAATATTGTTGGGGTTGGAAGCCACGATTTTTTCAATGTCCGAAAGCGGGAGCGCAATGCCCGTGGGGGCGTTGGGGTTGGCAATAAAAATGTTTTTGCCAATGCCGATATAATCCTCTGTGTTGATGGTAAAATCCTCGCGCAGCGGAATTTCCTCGTAAGGCACTCCGTTCAGCTCTGCAAAAACGGGATAAAAGCCGTATGTGATGTTGGGGAACACGACGGGGTGATCCTTATCGCAAAACGCCATAAAGGCAAAGTTGAGAATTTCATCCGAGCCGTTGGTAAAAAGGACTTCGTCCTTTCCAAAACCGAACACGTCCTCAAAAGCTCTGTGCAGATCGCGACATTCGGGGTCGGAATAAAGCTGCAATTTTTTTGCTGCCTCTGCCGCAAGCTCGATTGCGCGAGGCGCGGGCGGGAAGGGAGACTCGTTGGTGTTGAGCTTGATATATTGCATATCCTTTGGCTGCTCACCCGGGGTATAAGGCGTCAGTTTTTGATACTTGTTGCTAAAAAAGCGGCTCATTTGTTATCCTCCAAGCGCACGGTAGCGCTTTTTGCGTGTGCGGTCAGCCCCTCTTTGGTTGCAAAGTAGGCAACGTCCTCGGCAACGCGCGCGAGAGCATCGGCGGTATAGTAGGTGTACTGCGTTTTCTTAACGAAATCGTCCACCGAAAGGGGGCTTGAAAACTTTGCCGTGCCGCTTGTGGGCAGGGTGTGGTTGGGGCCTGCAAAATAGTCGCCAAGTGCTTCGGGGCAGTTGCGGCCCATAAAGATGGAGCCCGCGTGGCGGATGCTGTCAAGATAGTCAAAGGGGTTGTCAACACAAAGCTCAAGGTGCTCGGGGGCGAGCTCGTTTGCAATGTCGATGGCAACCGAGAGCGTGGGAGCGACGATGATCTTTCCGTTGTTATCGATAGACGTGCGTGCAATTTCGGCACGTTCGAGGAGAGGAATTTGAACCTCAAGTTCTTTTTGAACCGCTGCGGCAAGCTCTTCGGAGTCGGTTACAAGCACCGCGCTTGCCATTTTGTCGTGCTCGGCTTGCGAGAGCAGATCTGCCGCTGCGTGACGGGGATTTGTTTTGTCGTCTGCAACAATGAGGATCTCGCTCGGACCTGCGATCATATCGATGGAGACCTGCCCGAACACTTGCTTCTTTGCTTCTGCGACGTAGGCGTTTCCGGGGCCTACGATCTTGTCAACGCGCGGAATGCTTTCGGTTCCGTAAGCAAGCGCGGCAACGGCTTGCGCGCCGCCAACCTTGAAGATGCGGTCAATGCCTGCAATCTGTGCCGCGGCAAGAATAACAGGGTTGACCTTTCCGTCCTTGCCGGGAGGAGTGACCATTACGACCTCGCGGCACCCTGCGATTTTGGCGGGAATGGAGTCCATCAGAACGGTGGAAGGGTACGCCGCCGTTCCGCCGGGAACGTAAAGACCTGCGCGGTCAACGGGAATGATCTTTTGACCGATCACAACGCCGTTTTCATTATTGATAATAAAGCTGTTGCGTACTTGATGCTCGTGAAAGGCGCGAATATTTTTCGCGGCAGCCTTGAGAACCTCCAAAAACTTGGGTTCAACCAAGGCTACGGCTTCTTCCATTTCTTGGGGTGTTACCGCAAGAGAGGAAAGACGCGCACCATCAAATTTTTCACAGTATTTATAAAGTGCGGCATCACCGTGTTTGCGTACGTCTGCGATAATATCCGCAACAACACCCTCCACGTTTAGAGCCGATTCGGTGCGTGCAAAAATTTCATCGTTTGCCACGTCACCGTATTTGAGAATGCGAATCATAATTTATTCCTCCGCTTGCAGCTGCTGCGCCAAATTGGACGCAAGAGCCTTGATCTGTTCGTTTTTAAACTTGTAGCTTGCCTTGTTGGCAACCAGACGTGCACTGATGGGCACGATGGTCTCAATTACCTCAAGGTCGTTTTCCTTGAGTGTCGTTCCGGTTTCCACAATATCCACGATCACGTCCGAAAGCCCGAGAATGGGGGCAATCTCAATAGAGCCGTTGAGGTGGATGATGTCGATCTCGCGACTACGCGATGCATAATAGTCGCGTGCGATCTTGGTGAACTTTGTGGCAACGCGCAAGGCGCGGCGCGTGTCATCGCGAAAGCCCTTGGGGGCGGCAACCGCCATGCGGCAAATGCCGGTCTTCATATCCAATAACTCATATACGTCGGGTAAATATTCCAAAAGAATATCCTTACCTGCCACACCGATGTCGGCAGCGCCGCGCTCGACGTAAATGCTGACGTCCGAGGGCTTTACCCAAAAGTAACGAACGCCGCATTCGGCATTTTCAAATATCAATTTGCGGTTGTTTTCTTTAATCGAAGGGCAGGGGTAGCCTGCGGCTTCAAACATGGCGTAAACCTTCTCTCCAAGTCGTCCCTTTGGCAGGGCTACGTTAAGCATTTGTTTCAATGGTTTCTACCCCGCTTTCTGTCACTTTCAGTAGTTGACGGTAGGTCAATCTTTCGGGAATGGATCTTTGAGCGAGCACGCAAAGGCCTTCTGCGGTCAGCTTTTGCACCGCCGAAAGAACCTCGGCAGGCGTGTTTTCTTGACTGTAAAGCAAAATCGCATCCACGTCAAATTCCTTGCGCGGTGAGACGAGCGCCTCAAGGCGGTCGAGGTAAAGGGCAAAACCGATGGCGCCCGACTTTTTCTCCATAAGCGCCATCAGGTTGTCGTATTGACCGCCCGAGAGCACGTCGGTGGGAATGGTGGGCACAAACCCTTGGAAAACGATACCGTTGTAGTAATTCATATCGTTGATGACCGAAAAATCAACGCGAACGTTCTCCTGCGGCAAAAGCGAGAGGATGGCATCAAAGCGCGCCACCGTTTCCTTCCATTCCGTATCGTCAAAAAGGGAATAGAGCTTTTGGATTGCCGCTTCGGGCTTGCCGCTGCAATCTTCTAAGCGAGAAAGCAGAGAGACCTTTTCGGCATCTATGCCTTCCTCGCGGCAAATGCGTGCGGCATCGTGAATATCTTTTTTGGCGATGCATGCGATCAGCTTGCCCCGACCGATATCCGAAATGCCGATGCGGTCAAGAACCAGCGAGAGCAGCCCAAGGTGCGAAACGTCGAGAATATAGTCCTTGTCAAACACCGCAAGGCTTTTGGCGGCAAGCGAGAGGACCTCTGCAATGCAGTAGTCGTCAATGTCACCAAGACATTCAAGACCCACCTGGGGGATCTCCTGATAAGAGGCGGTCTTGTCGGAAATGCGGTAGACGTGCTCGTCGTAAAAGAGCTTTTGTACGTACCCGGGAAGCTCGCGACTGTTTTTTACAATAGAGAGCGTAACGTCGGGCTTGAGTGCCATGAGCTTGCCGTTGGTATCGGTAAAGGTGATAACGCTATCGGAAACCAAAAAGCTCTTGTTGCGTACGTAGAGGTCGTATTCCTCAAACTTGCTCATTTTGTATTGTGTGTATCCAAATTTGCCGTAAAGCTCGCGTAAATCGAGCAGGGCTTGCTTTTCTTGCTTCATTGTGCATTCTCCTTGGCTTTGTCAATGGCTTGGCGGTAACCGGTACCGTATTTGAGGCATTTGCTCACGCGGCTGATGGTGGCGGTGCTGAGTCCCGTTTCCTGCGAAATGGCTTGATAATTTGCGCCCTCGTCAAGCAAAAAAGCGGCATCCAAGCGCTGTGCCATATCCAGCAGCTCCTTAATGGTGCATACGTCCTCAAAAAAGCTGTAGCAATCCTCAACGCTTTCCAAGCTCAAGATCACTTCAAAAAGACGGTCTAACGATTTTGAACGAATTTTTTGCATTTCAAAATCCTCCAAATTTGTTGATAACGGCATTTTACCACTTTATCACGCTAAAGTCAATAGCTTTTGCAAGTGTTTACAAAAAATTCATATAAAAAATAGAACATGCCCGCAAAACTCGCACACACGGGCGGTTCTTTGTGAGTTTTGTATAGAGTTTGACAAAGAAACAGAGCGTTTTTTTACTTGACAAACTCGCGCGCGCATGATATAATATATCTATACAAATGAGATTTCTGCGACTGACGGATAAATGTGGGTTACCACAGTGGAACAGAAATCTTTTAGAGCCGACCGTCTGGGCGCACGATTCCTTATGGAGTAGTGCGCCCTTTTGTATTTTCGATCAAAAATAGGTAAGGAGAACATCGAAATGAAAAAAGTAGCCATTATTATGGGAAGCGCAAGCGATCTTCCCGTCGTACGCAAAGCCATTGATATGCTGACCTCTTTGGAAATCCCTTGCGAGGTGCACGTTTATTCGGCACATCGCACCCCCCGCGAGGCGGCGGCGTTCACCGCCTCTGCTCGCGAGAACGGTTTTGGCGTTATCATTGCCGCTGCAGGAATGGCGGCACATCTGGCAGGAGCCGTTGCGGCAAACACCACGCTGCCCGTTATCGGCATCCCCTGCAAATCGGCACAGCTTGACGGAATGGATGCACTCCTTGCCACCGTACAAATGCCAACGGGCATTCCCGTGGCGACCGTAGCCATTGACGGTGCCGCAAACGCCGCGCTTCTGGCGGCACAAATTTTGGCACTTTCCGACGATGCGCTTGCGCAAAAGCTGATCGAAAAGCGCGCGGCAGATGCCAAAGCAGTTCTTGCTAAGGATGCGGAGATCGCCGCAGAATTTAACAAGTAAGAGAATTAAAATCAACCATCAAGACAAGGAGACAAACAAAATGGGCGGATTTTTTGGAGCGGTCAGTCAGGGTGACGCCATTTCTGATGTATTTTTTGGCACCGACTATCACTCACACTTAGGCACCAAGCGCGCGGGTATGGCGGCATTTGATAGCGAGATCGGATTGCAGAGAGAGATTCATAACATCTCCAATTCTCCCTTCCGCACGCGCTTTGAACATATTTTTGATGAAATGAGAGGAACGGCAGCCATTGGCTGCATCAGCGATAGCGACCCTCAACCGCTGCTTATCTGTTCCAATTTGGGCAAATATGCCATTTGCGTGATCGGTGTTATCAACAATGCCGAGGAGCTGATCGCAAACCACCTCTCGGAGGGGGGCAGACACTTTAACGCCATGACGGGCGGCAAGGTCAACTCCACCGAGCTGGTAGCCGCGCTCATCGACCAAAAAAAGAGCTTTGTTGAGGGCATTCTTTTGGCACAAGAGGTCATCAAGGGCTCGGCATCTATCCTGATCCTGCGCGACGGTGGCACCATCATTGCCGCGCGTGACCGTATGGGCAGGACCCCGATGCTGATCGGTCGAGGCGAGGAGGGCTATTGCGTTACCTTTGAGTCCTTTGCCTACAAAAAGCTTGGCTATGACGACGAGCGCGAGCTTGGCCCGGGCGAGGTCGTAGAGCTTTCGGCAAAGAGTATCGAGCAGCTTGCCCCCGCACGCAAGGAAATGCGCATCTGCTCCTTCTTGTGGTCTTATTACGGATTTCCCAATTCCACCTACGAGGGCGTCAACGTTGAGGTGATGCGCTACCGCAACGGACGCATTATGGCAGAAAACGACGCACTCCTTGGCAACAACGAGGGCATCGATTACGTTTGCGGCGTTCCGGATTCGGGCACGCCTCACGCCATCGGTTATGCAAACGAGAGCGACATTCCGTTTGCACGTCCCTATATCAAATACACGCCTACCTGGTCGCGCAGCTTTATGCCCAATAGCCAAGCCGACCGCAAAAAGGTGGCAAAAATGAAGCAGATCCCCGTGCACGAGCTCATCAAGGATAAGAACCTTTTGTTTGTTGACGACTCCATCGTGCGCGGCACACAGCTCAAGGAAACTGTCGATTTCCTCTCGCAAAACGGCGCGCGTGCCATTCATATGCGTTCCGCGTGTCCGCCCATTATGTATAGTTGCAAATATCTCAACTTCTCCCGCTCCACAAACGAGATGGAGCTGCTTGCCCGTCGCATCGTTATGGAGCTCGAGGGGGAAGAAGGATTTTCCCATCTTGAAGAATACAGCAATTCTTCCACCGAGCGCGGCAAAAAGCTGCGCGCGGCAATTTGCGAAAAGCTCCACTTCGATTCCGTGGAGTTCCAATCGCTGGAAGGCATTATAAAGGCGATCGGAATCGACCCCTGCAAGCTTTGCACCTACTGCTGGAACGGAAAGGAATAAACGATATGCATAACAACTCAAGATCCGAAAGCTACGCCGCTGCGGGCGTAGATATCACCGCCGGTTACAAGGCTGTTGAATTGATGAAAAAGCACATTGCGCGCACCAAAAATGAAGGCTGTCTTGATGACGTTGGCGGCTTTGGCGGTTGCTTTGGCTTGAATTTGTGTGGAATGGAAGAGCCTGTTCTCGTTTCCGGAACCGACGGCTGCGGAACCAAGGTCAAAATGGCAATTCTGCTCGATAAGCACGACACCATCGGCATTGACGCCGTTGCTATGTGCGTTAACGATATTATCTGCTGCGGCGCGCGTCCCTTGTTTTTCCTTGACTATATTGCCTGCGGTAAGAACTATCCCGAAAAGATCGCTGCCATCGTTGGCGGCGTTGCCGAGGGTTGTGTGCAATCGGGCGCGGCGCTTATTGGCGGTGAAACTGCCGAGCACCCGGGACTGATGCCCCTTGAGGATTATGACCTCGCCGGCTTTGCCGTTGGCATCGTTGATAAAAAGAAGATCCTCGATAACACCAAAATGCGCGAGGGTGACGTTGTTATCGCGCTCGCTTCCAGCGGCGTGCATTCCAACGGCTTCTCGCTTGTGCGCAAGGTGTTCGATATTGATAACAACAACCCGGCTCTCTATGAGCCTTGCGAGGCACTTGGCGGCAAGACCATTGCCGAAACGCTCCTCACGCCCACCCGTATCTACGTTAAGAGCATTTTGGCACTCCTTGAAAAGGTAAACGTCAAGGGCATCAGCCACATCACGGGCGGCGGATTTTATGAAAACATTCCGCGCTCTATCCCCAAGGGACTCACCGCAAAAATTGAAAAATCGGCAGTTAAGGTTCTGCCTATTTTCGATCTGATTGCAAAAACAGGCAACGTTCCCGAACGCGATATGTACAACACCTACAACATGGGCGTTGGCATGAGCGTGGTTGTTCCCGCCGACGAGGTTGAAGTCGCGCTTGAAATCCTCAAGGCAAACGGCGAGGATGCTTACGTCATCGGCGAGATCGTCAAGGGCGACGACGGGGTGGTACTGCTGTGATGAAGGAACAGATCAAAAAAATAGCCGTTCTCGTTTCGGGCGGCGGCACGAATTTGCAAGCCCTCATTGATGCCGAGGCACGCGGTGAACTCGGATGCGGACGCATCACGCTCGTCATCGCATCCAAGCCCGACGTTTACGCTTTGGAAAGAGCCAAAAAACACGGCATTGATTCGCAGGTTCTTGCAAGAAAAGAATATGAAAGCATTGCCGCGTATTCGCGGGCGCTCACCGAGGCACTCCTCGCGGCAGAGGCCGACCTTGTTGTTTTGGCAGGCTTTTTAACCATCATCGACGAGCAGGTCTACAATGCTTTCCCCAATCGAATTTTGAACGTTCACCCTGCACTCATTCCGTCCTTTTGCGGCAAAGGGTATTACGGCTTGCACGTTCACGAAGCCGCCTTGGAAAAAGGCGTTAAGGTTTCGGGTGCGACCGTACACATCGTCACCCCCGAGTGTGATGCGGGCCCCATCGTGCTCCAAAAGGCAGTAGAGGTTAAGGACGACGATACCCCCGATGCCCTGCAAAAACGCATTATGGAAGAGGCAGAGTGGAAGATATTGCCCGCGGCAGTTAAACTGTTTTGCGAGGACCGCATTGTTGTAAAAGAGAACCGCGTTTATCTGAAAGGAGAATAATGGTATGAAAATCGTAAATATTGCAGATGAGCTGAACTCCCTCGCTTACCACGGCAGAGGCATTATCATTGGCAAGAGTGCCGACGGCAAAAAAGCGGTGACTGCCTACTTTATTATGGGCAGAAGTGAAAACAGCCGCAACCGCGTGTTCGTTGCCGAGGGCGACGCTATGCGCACAAAGGCATTTGACGAATCCAAAATGACCGATCCGCACCTCATTATTTACTATCCCGTGCGCGTTCTTGGCAACAAGACCATTGTTACCAACGGCGACCAGACCGACACCATTTACGACCTGATGGATAAACAAATGACCTTTGAGCAGGCTCTGCGCACGCGCGAATTCGAGGATGACAAGCCCAACTTCACCCCTCGCATCTCGGGCATTATCCGCCTTGAAAAGGATGGAATGAACTATGCGATGTCCATTCTCAAAAGCGCCGAGGGCGATGACAGCTCCTGCGAAAGATTTACATACGCCTATTCCAATCCCATTGCAGGCAGAGCAAAGTTCATCCACACCTACAATGGCGACGGCAATCCGTTGCCGTCCTATGAGGGCGAGCCCAAAACCTTGGAGCTTCCCGATGTGGATATTGACACCCTGACCGACCTGATCTGGACAAATTTGAACAAGGATAATAAAGTTTCTCTCTTCGTCCGTTACATCGACATCGCCAGCGGCGAGACGGAGACGAGAATTGTGAATAAGAATGTATGAGCATTGAATTGATTAACCCACTCGAGGCTGATGTTCGGTATTTCGCTGCCGATCGATTCTTCCCCGATCATAAATTTAAGGAATTTTTGGGCAGACAAATGGATGCCAAGGAAATCGTGTCCTTTGATTGCTGCCTCTACGAAATGCACGAAATCGAGTCACAAGATTCGCCATTGTCTCCCGAAACACAGCAGATTATTGCGGTGATTTTGCGCCCCGATCTTGAACCTGTCGGGTATATGGAGGCACGCGGTTTTACCTTCTGCGGATATGATCTTGTGGAAGAGGAAACATTGATTAGTGCCATTACTGACTGTGGCGGTGGATTTGATTCCATCCCCTATGAAAAGCTTACCGAGTTTGGTTTGCTTCCTACCTATAAGGATGCCGTTCTTGCTCAGCTTGCGTTGGTAGAAGAAGAACCCGACGAACCTCACGCCTACTGCATCATCTGTGAGGTTTGGAGAAAACTTGTTTGATTTTATTTCGCGGGCTCCTTCCGTCAGCCTGCGGCTGCCACCTCCCTCCCGGAGGGAGGCTTTTAAGAGCCCAAGCTTCCAGTGTGGCAGCATTGTTCTGTGCGATGATTTAGCAACTCATAAAGAGAACTAACAAATCATAAAATTGATAATTCTGTTGGCAAAGGCTTGGTATCCGGACGCCTCCCTCCGAGAGGGAGGGGGACCGCGTTAGCGGTGGAAGGAGCCCGCGTGCACGAACGGATTTAACATCCATTGAATTGTTTGCCATTTATTAAGGAGAAACGTTATGAAAGATTTTGAACTCAAATTCGGCTGTAACCCCAACCAAAAGCCTGCAAAGATCTATATGCAGGATGGCAGCGAGCTGCCCATCGAAATTTTGTGCGGCAGACCGGGATATATCAACTTCCTGGATGCTTTCAACTCTTGGCAGCTTGTCAAAGAGCTCAA